>CAVHKR010000007.1:0-19366 GCA_963636615.1 Acutalibacteraceae bacterium
CTACAACCACATTGCATGATAAAGGTCTATCTCTATGATAAAAAAAGAGGCGTATCTGTTATGATACGCCTCATGATTATTGTAGTGCTTATAAAGGATTCCGATAATCTTTACATCATGCCACCCATGCCACCCATGTTAGGCATAGCTGCAGGAGCAGGATTCTCCTCCTTCTTGTCTGCAATTACGCACTCTGTGGTAAGGAACATACCTGCAACAGAGGCTGCATTCTCCAAGGCAACACGTGCAACTTTGGTTGGGTCTATGACGCCTGCTGTAAGAAGATGTTCATAAACATCTGTGCGTGCGTTGTAACCGAAATCTCCTTTACCCTCTTTAACTTTCTGAATGATTACGCTTCCCTCAACGCCTGCATTCTCGCTTATTGCCCTTAGAGGCGATTCAATGGCTTTGGCAACGATGTTGATACCTGTCTGCTCATCTTCGTTCTCTGCTTTAAGTTTCTCCAAAGCCTCCTGTGCTCTAATGTAAGAGACACCACCGCCCGGGATTATACCCTCTTCAACGGCTGCGCGGGTTGCGCTTAAGGCATCCTCAACTCTGTCTTTCTTCTCTTTCATCTCAACCTCTGTGGCAGCACCAACATAAAGGACTGCAACACCACCGGCAAGTTTGGCCAAACGCTCGTGTAGCTTCTCTTTGTCGTAATCAGATGTGGTAGTCTCAATCTGTTTCTTAATCTGTGCTACTCTCTCCTCTATATCTTTCTTGTTGCCTGCTCCGTTAACAATTGTGGTGTTCTCCTTGTCTACTGTAACTTTTTCTGCGGTACCAAGCATATCGGGGGTTGTGTTCTCTAATGTAAAGCCTCTCTCCTCTGAAATCACCATTCCGCCGGTAAGGGTTGCTATATCCTGCAACATCTCTTTTCTTCTGTCTCCAAAGCCCGGAGCTTTAACTGCGCAGACCTTGATTGTGCCTCTTAGTCTGTTAACTACCAATGTGGTAAGGGCTTCACCGTCTACATCTTCTGCTACTATCAACAGAGACTTGCCGTCTCTTGCAATTGGTTCAAGGATTGGAAGAAGGTCTTTCATAGATGAGATCTTCTTGTCTGTAATCAGAATCTTAGGCTGTTCAAGTACGGCCTCCATTTTATCGGGATTGGTAATAAAGTATGGAGAGATATAGCCTCTGTCGAACTGCATGCCCTCTACAACCTTAACTTCGGTAGCTGTGCCTTTTGCCTCTTCTACAGTAATAACGCCCTCTTTCTTTACCTTACTCATTGCGTCTGCGATAAGCTTGCCAATGTAAGCGTCGTTGTTTGCAGAGATGGTACCAACCTGCTCTATCTTTGAGTAATCGTCTCCAACAGGGGTGCTGTGCTCTTTAAGACTTGTTACAACTGCTGCAACAGCTTTGTCTATTCCGCGTTTAAGATCCATTGGGTTTGCTCCTGCGGTAACATTCTTAAGGCCTACATTAATAATGGCCTGTGCAAGGACTGTTGCTGTGGTTGTACCGTCTCCTGCCTGCTCGTTGGTCTTGGAAGCAACCTCTTTAACCATCTGTGCTCCCATGTTTTTAAATCTGTCTTCAAGCTCTATCTCTTTGGCAACCGTAACTCCGTCCTTGGTAATCTGCGGTGCGCCAAACTTTTTGTCTATAACAACGTTACGTCCTTTTGGACCAAGTGTAACCTTAACTGCATCTGCAAGAATATCCGCACCCTCTTTCATAAGGTTGCGTGCCTCCATATTGAATTTAATATCTTTAGCCATAGTTTTAATTTTTAATGCTTAATGTAAATAATTGTATGTAAAACTTGCCTCTCTGTTATGACAAAACAGCAAGGACGTCTGACTGACGCATCATCATATAGGTTTTGCCCTCAACATTAATCTCTGTGCCTGCATATTTGCCGTAAAGAACAGTGTCTCCGGGTTTTACCTCCATTGGCTCATCCTTTTTACCTGGCCCTACAGCAATGATTTTACCCTCTTGTGGTTTCTCTTTAGCTGTGTCTGGAATATACAATCCGCTCGCTGTCTTTGTCTCGGCCTCTTTAGGCTCTACGAGAATTCTGTCTGCTAATGGTTTAATGTTCATAATGTTATATTTTTAGTATTGTTTATTTTGTCTCTAATTTATAAAGCTCAGGCTCAATTGTTGGCAAAATGAGTGCCAGCAGTTTTTTATGTCAATTTGTCAGTTCTTCTTCTCTGTTGTCTGCTACATCTTTATATTTGATGCATTAAAAAATAATCCTTATATTTGCGCCTCCGTACTGAGATATGGTGTAATGGTAGCACTACAGATTTTGGTTCTGTCTGTCCAGGTTCGAATCCTGGTATCTCAACTCTCTTTGGAGCTTCTTCTCCATACAGCGTAGCCGTTAATGGAATTGAGCAGGTAGAATACCCACATGATAACCATGAATCCGGCAGAATTTTCTCCTTCAAAGGAGAGTAATGTCCAGATAACAATACTAATGATATTTGTAATTATCCAGAGAAACCACTGCTCCATGTATGCTCGTACCATAAGAAACATTGCAATTATGGAGAGCACGGTTGTAGCGGCGTCTTTGTAGGGCATGGGGTCTGCGGTGAATCTGCTTAAGAGGTATCCTGTTATGATGGTTGCGGCAAAGCTGAATGCAAACAGCAGAGATCTGTGGGCGTTCTTCATTCTTCTCGATTCTACTGTTTGCGGTGCATCCTCTGCTTTATGCTTTTTCCAGAGATAGATGCCTATGAACTGCATAGGGAAGTAGTAGAAGGCATTAAGGGCAAAATCTCCATAAATGCCGGATCTGTACGAGATATATGCGTATAGCGAAACGTTTATTACGCCAAAGAAATAGTTGTATATGCTCCTTTTGGCACAGAGGACAACGCATAACACGCCGGTGATGCCGGCTATAAAGCCCAATATGTCAAAGGATTGGTTTTTTGTATAGACAGAAATCAGGGAGTAGATAAGGTTAGATAGTGTTACTCCTGCAATAAGGGTACGGTCGTATGTATTAAGAATCTTGTTGTTTTTCATTGTAAGGGTTGGAGATGCTGTTGTTTATTCAAATCTATTGCAAATTAGTTTAGACTTCGTCTACAATCACTACGTCTCGGCATAGTCAAAATAAATTTTGCCTCTGCACTCGGCTTAATCGTTTATTTTAGACTTCGTCTACAATCACTCCGCCTCGGCATAATCAAAATGAATTTTGCTTCTGCACTCGGCTTAATCGTTTATTTTATACTTCATATACAATCACTACGCCTCGGCATAATCAAAATGAATTTTGCCTCTGCACTCGGCTTAAACGTTAAAAGCTAATGTTAAACAGCAGAGCAAGGTGATTGCTGTTTATTTTAAAGTTGGGATTGTCTGTACTGTTGCGGGCATATCTTACACCAATGCTTACAGGCATTGCTATGTGCAGGAAATATCCGTTGAGTAGCAGTTCTGCTCCGACAGAGGTGTAGTTATACCACCTCTTATCCCCTGTATTGGAGTATCGTCTGCTCCCCATCCCAAAATCTGCAAACGGTGTTATGTTCAGCCTTTGCAGATAGGCAAGCCATCCGAGACTTATATCTCCCAGACAGACAGGTACTCCGTAATCTATGCTGAATGATGCTATGTCATCTGCGTAAATATCATCTGAAATGCCTCTTGGAATTGAGATGAGATTTGACAGATAGAACAGTTTGCCGTCTATGAACTGCCGTTGGTATCCGGCGGAGAGCCGTATCCCGTGCAAAGGTGCCAACCCTGGGATATATCCGTAAAGGTAGGCGGAGGCGGCCTTCCCAAAGTTATCATGCCCGTTTATTGCATGTTCACCGCGCAGAGATACTCCAATGCCCCATTTGGGGAATAGCGCTGCTTGCGGAACGGCTTGCATCTGGTAGTATCTTAAGCCGTAGATAACTCTGTTGCGGTATGTAAAGCCATCATTCTTTTTTGTGTGAATATTAAAATGGTAATACTTGTTGTTGTCAAACTTCCATTCAATCTGCGGCACAAGGCCACGATACCATCCGTTGGAACTTAGATTAAACGGTATGTATGCGCGTATGGCAGTCTCTATCAATGTGCCACCGGGGGTATTTGCCATATCTGTGTCAGCTGAGGAGACAGAGGCAATTGTACGCTCTTTGGAGTTTATGTCCGCTTCAAATTCAAGTACAGGATACAGTCCGCTGTATGAAAATTTTGCATGTCCTCCATGGCGGTTGTTGGCGTAAGAATAGCCAAGCATAAGGACAGCTGTTCCATGTGTGTTTTGCGAGTAGAATGTAGCTCCCGGGCTTACTACATCTGTAACCTTGTCCATGCTTAGATTCATAAGGTTGTCTGCATTAAAATAGACAGGCATCCATGAATGGAATCTTAACAGATGCAGCGGTTTGGAGTATCTATTGGCCGTTAGCCCCTTAACGGTTTCCCAATATTGAGAGGAGGCTGTGTCTTTTAGGGTATATAGCTTAAAGCCGTTCTCGTTCAGATTTGCAAGGTGTCCTTTGGCAAGTTCCTCTGCCAGGATATATCGGTAGCTGCAATTTAGAGTGCCATCTGCCAAGAGGGAAACCTTGTATCTGCTGTCATCATTATCTGCTGTGCCGGTCATTGCAATTTTTACCGGTTTGTACCCGTTAAGACCAAGCTCTGTAAAATAAAGGGTATCCGATGCCATAAATGGGCTTTGGACTCCGTATCTGCTGTTTGTAAGCCTTGTAATCCTATATGAGGGGGATTCCTGCACCGTGAGTTCATT
Source organism: Acutalibacteraceae bacterium (assembly GCA_963636615.1). Lineage (GTDB taxonomy): Bacteria > Bacteroidota > Bacteroidia > Bacteroidales > UBA932 > Egerieousia. The sequence goes on from CAVHKR010000007.1 coordinate 4,748, forward strand.
AACCAACGTTTGGTTATTGGATAATGTGGTGCTGTTGGGGGTGTTGTCTATAAGGTAGATATTGTTTACTCCGTCTGCATCGCATACAAAGTAGAGGCTGTCTCCGTTACAACGCAAATCTCTTATTGTTGAGTGTTGCGGCTTTACTGCCACCTGCCATTGCGTTGCTGAATCCGAATCTGCAAGACAAAGATAGTATATCCCAAGACCATCCTCCCCCGTGAGGGCTGCGTACAGTTTTGTGGTGCCCCATGCAATGGATGAGATCTCCATACCTGCAGGAGGGGCAATCTCCATAGTCTTTTCGCCTGTTCGGGCATCCAATATGGTTATTCTGTTACCTCCGCGTACAAGATTCTCAATAACGGCTAACCTCTTTTTCTCATCTGTTGAACCTCCTTTTTTAAGAGTTGGGGCAGAGTAATAGCCTCTTCCCCGTATTTTTTTAATTTTTCCTCCGGTGTCAATGAAGTAAAGATTGCTGTACACTCTGTTGGTCCATCTGGGGTCTTGAATCAGCTGTGTAAAATAGAGCCTGTTGCTCTCTATCTCATTTATAGAGCTGCTGTAGGGGAGCTGTCTTATTGTTCTTTCTTTGCCGTCTTTGTCTATCTCTACAAGCGTGTATCCTTTGTTGTAGGAGTACCTGGAACAGTAGATGTTATCTTGGCTGTTGACCATAGGAGCCGAGTAGGTGGTATAATAATCCTGCTCATTCTCTTTAAGCAGATAGTGCAGGTTGGTAAATGTTCCGCGTGCTTCCAACTCCTCTTGCCAGATTCTGCTCATGGTGCTTATGGCCGTATCTAATGTTTTGTTAAAGGCTGTTGTGCCATACTTTAAAAAGGCATTGTTCAGATTGTTGGGGTTATAGAAGTATCGGGAGATATAATTGATAACCTCTCCGCTTATTACAGAGTCTCTTGCAAGAACGCCCTGGGTAGAGAGGATGAGATAACCAAAGGCATAGACATTGGGGGTGTACTGCTTGTATGAGCCATAACGCCACCTGTCCCATGTTCTAAGGTCTCCGTTAAGGAATGCGGCTCTGTAATATTCCAAAAATGAGGCGTTTCTGCCACGTCCGCTTTTGGTGAGGGCGGTCTCTGCCACAACGGCATCCCCCTCAAACAGCCATCTTGCTCCATGAAGTGCTATCCCCAATCCGGGTCCTTGCTCTCCAAGAAGCCATGAGAGGGGTTTGTAGAGGTGCCGGGTAAAATGTGTCAACTGCCCAACATGTCTGCTTTCATGCAGCACAAGCTGTTCCTGCCAGAGCTGTGCATATCCGTTTGTGGGGGGCTGTGTGTACAGCTCCATCCTCTTTGGGGTCCATGTTACCGTGCCGTTGCTGTTTGCTGTATAGGGGTTAATGACTACCGGAATCTTTTGGGGAGATATGAGCAGTGCAGAGTTTACCGTATTGTAGTTGCTCTCAAGGAGCCATAGGTACTGCCTTGCCAGGGAGTCTGTCTCTTGTGGATAGATAACGTTGTAGTGCCTGCTGCCAATCTGCCTCCATTTTGTGTTGTGTGGATTGCTTCCAGACAGATAATACTGCGCATGCGCGGTGATGCCGGTGAATACTGCAAACAGCAGCAGAAGGAGAGACCTGTTGAAGTTTTTGTTGCACATGCACTTATTGGGGATTGGATGCTGTTAAATATTTGTTGCGAAGATAATAAATTATAGAGAGTTTCTTTATTAAGGATTATCTTTGTGACCTTGGGAAATGTCCAGATTTGGAACATTTTCTTATATATCAACGAAACTTTTTTCTAAATAATGAGTATTATATTTCAGATATTAACGCTTTTGGGGGCATTGGGTCTGTTCCTGTACGGAATGACATTAATGAGCGGGGCATTGCAAAAGGTTGCAGGAGACAAGTTGAGAAACTTTTTGGCTGCAATGACATCAACCTCCTTTAAGAGAATTATTACAGGACTCCTTATTACAGCCATGATACAATCTTCAAGTGCCACAACTGTTATGATTGTGAGCTTTGTGAATGCCGGATTGCTTACATTGGTGCAGTCTATAGGGGTTATCATGGGTGCCAATATAGGCACAACCGTTACGGCATGGCTTGTGGCTTCGTTAGGATTCAATGCAGATATAGCATCTTTGGCACTTCCTCTCATTGGATTTGGATTTGCTTTTATGATGTGTAAGGCAAAGAGAAAAAAATCTATGGGAGAGTTGCTCATAGGTTTTGCTCTTCTGTTTATGGGGCTTGCTCTGCTTAAGGATTCTGTGCCGGATTTGCAGTCCTCTCCACAGGTATTGGAGCTTATAAGCAGGTGGTCAGGGTTCGGGTTCCTCTCTGTGCTGCTGTTTGTTGTAATAGGAACAGTGCTCACGATAATCTTGCAGTCATCGGCTGCAACAATGGCGCTTACGCTTGTTATGTGTAATAACGGTTGGATCTCTTTTGAGATGGGGGCTGCTCTTGTCCTTGGAGAGAACATAGGAACAACAATAACGGCAAATATAGCGGCGGTTGTGGCAAATACATCGGGAAAAAGGGCTGCAAGGGCACACTCGATATTCAATATATTTGGTGTTATCTGGGTTCTTATACTGTATCATCCTTTCTTATGGCTTGTAAGCAGTGTAATTATGCTCTTTGGCGGAGACAATCCTCTTGCATCGGGAGCTTCTTCTGCATCTATCCTATACTCGATTGCGCTTGTACATACAATGTTCAATGTCTGCAATACGTTGATATTGGTGTGGTTTACCCCTCTTATTGTTAAGGCTGTCACCTATTTGGTAAAGAGTTCAAAGGAGGAGGAGGTGTTCAGGCTCCAGTTTATTCAGGGGGGTATGCTGAGTACGGCCGAACTCTCTTTGGGGCAGGCAAGCAGGGAGATTATTCATTTTGTGGAGCTGGCCAAGAGACAGTATCAGTATGCCCGGCAGGCTCTTAATACGCAGAATGCAGAGGAGTTTGATGCCATGTACAAGAAGTTGGAGCATTATGAGCAGATTACAGATAAGGTTGAGTTTGAGATAGCAAAATATCTGAATAATATATCGGAGGGGGAGCTGAGTGAGGAATCGGGCAGGAGGATACAGGCTATGTATAAGATTATAAGTGAGATAGAGAGTATAGGGGATTCGGGGTTCAATCTTGGCAGAATACTGCAGCGCAGGAATATACATAACAAGGATTTTGACCCTACAATGGTAAAGAAGCTGAACTATATGTTAGATCTGCTCGATACCGGTTTTGATGTGATGATTTCTAATCTCACCTTGGGGTATAGCAAGATAGAGAATATCTCAAATGCACAGGATATAGAGCAGGATATTAACGAGTATAGAAACAACCTTAAGGAGGAGCATCTGCTTAACTTGGAGAATAACGTTTACGGGTATCTTACCGGTGTGTACTACATGGACTTCATTAGCGAGTGCGAGCAGGTTGGAGATTATATGATAAATATATCTGAGGCTATAATGGAGGTTAAATACAAGTAGCCTCTATACAGTGCTCTATTGCCGGTACAGACTCTACTCCGCCATCTTTTATAAGTACTTTTTTATCCTTGTCTAACAGATATAGAGAGGGGATGGCGCGTATGCCGTAGAGTGTGTTGTCTCTTAGAATCAGTTTTGGGTCACGGGCGTAAATCCATCTGTTGGGGAAGCGAGACTTGTGGCTTTTCCACAACTCTATATTGTCATCTATGTAGATAGAGAGGAGTTTTACCTTGCCGCTCTCTATTGCATTGTACAGAATACTTCCTTTTGGGATTGCCGTTAAAAACTGCTCACATGATTCGCAGCCGGGATTGTTAAAGAAAAGTAGCACAAACTGGGCCTCTGTCTTATACAGCGTTGATACTTTTATAGTGCCCTGCTCTGTAAGCTCTTCATATTGAAAATTGTTTGCCTTTGAGCCTGTTCTGTTTAGTCTCAGCATCTTTAACTGGTATTCAAACTGTATCTTATCTGTTTCAGAGAGGCTTTTTGCTGCAATCATCCCCTCTACTATGGGCAGATAAAGCTCATAATTCCTGTATGGCGAATTTGGGTGGTAGTATATGTATTCTCCAAGTTGCATAATCTTTAGCAAAAGGCGTCTGTCTCCCTCTGTGCCAAGAGTATCGGCCTTTCTAACAAGGGCTTTAAGACTGTTGCAGGCTGTTTTAGGGTCTGCTTGCGGCAGGAGAGCTGTAAGATAGCTTGCAATGGCTTCTGCAACAGATGCGGTGTCTATACCAAGAATGGAGGATGAATCTTTTAGTTGTGTATCGCTTAATGCAGATACTCTTTTGGCATTAAAGAACTCTGCCCAGTAGTTGGTGGCAACATACTCTGTAATCTGCTCTTTTTGGTTAATTATAGAGGGAATCTCTATAATCGGGAATTTGTTGGGTATTACCTGCTTGGCAGCCAAAGTGGTTGCCGTTGCACTGTTATCAGCAGAGAGGCCGGAGTTGCCGGAACTGCCTGGGTTCCCGGAGCTGCTTGAGTTGCTGCTGCATCCGGTAACGGCCAAAGCTGCCATAACAGTTATGGTTGTTACGGCAAAAACAGTTGCGGCAGAAACTGCTATAGTAGAAAATGTTGTGGCTATGGAGCTCCTTTTCATCCTTTATATTGGCTCTTTAATCTTTTTTGCGGCTAATAATGCTATAAGATAGCCTCCCGATATTACCCCTGCAAAGACTATTAAGACATCTGCTGCCCTTACCTCCATGGGAAAAGTGCTTGTTATAAAGTTCCCCGGCAGAGCAACAAGCCCAAAGTGTATCTGTACCCAACAGATAACCAAGCCTATAATAATTCCGCAGACTGCTCCTGCCATAGATATTATCCACCCTTGCAGTACAAATATCTTTTTTATGGTATCTGTTGTTGCTCCCAAGCTGCCAAGAGTTGCAATATCTTCGTTTTTGTCAATTATCAGCATTGCCAGGGAGCTGAAAATGTTTATGGATATAATCATTACCACAAAGAACAGGATGAGGAATATGACAAATTTTTCGATCTTCATAATCTTATACATGGCTTCGTTCTGCTGGTAATGGTTCTTTACTGTAATGTTCATGCCGTTGACAGCTGCCCTTATCTCTTTTTCTGCTCTCTTGGAGTTTTTGTTGGGGTTCAGATATACCTCTATGGAGCTTGCTTCCCCCTCTCCATAGCCTATTAGGGTTTTGGCGGTCTCTATGGGGATATAGAACAGGTTTTTGTCAAAGTTCTTTTCTAAGTTGAGGATGCCTGCAACCGGAAACTCGCTGTGGTTGAGTGCCGATAGTGGATTTGCTATAGCAGAGATGAGGTTTTTGCCGGCTCTTTCTCCTTTCTTTGGGAAATAGACCTCCAATTTGTCTATGAATCTGGTTCTTATGCCAAGAGCCAATGCCAATGAGGTGCCTGTTACCGCTTGCGGGATATCTCCAAAGTAGAGTTTGAACTCCCCCTCCTGCAGATTGTCTGCCATTTTAAAATGGTTGTCCGTTATGCTTATTCCGCGCATTTTGGCAACGGACTGGCCGGTTCCGTACACAACAAAGACATTCTCCTCTATGACAGGTGTTACTGTGCCGTATCCGCTTAGTTTGGAGATAATATCATCTGTGTTGCATATCTTCTTGCCTGTCTGGGGCGTTAGCACCAAATCTGCCTCATAACTGTTGTAGGTGCTTTTTACCAATGTGTCAAAGCCGTTGTAACCGCTCAAAATTACAATAAGCGCCATGCTGCCTACGGCAATACCTATGGCGCTTATAAGTGAGATGATGTTAATTATGTTATGCGATTTCTTTGCAAAAAGGTATCGCAGAGCAATTCTTAACGGAAGATTCATTATTTCTTTAAAAGTTCGTCTATATGCCGGGCATAGTCTAATGTGGTATCTTCGCAGAAGGCAATCTCAGGGGTAATTCTAAGCTGTTTGCCAACTCTGTTGCCAAGCTCAAACCGTATGAGTTTTATATTTGCATTAAGTATACCCATAACTTCTGCCCCTTTTGCAGAGGGGAAGATACTTACAAACACCTTTGCAAAGGAGAGATCGGGACTTATCCTTACTTCGCTGACGGTTACCAACGCTCCGCTGAAGAATGCCATCCCTTTGCCTCTTATTATCTCTGCAATGTCTTTTTGGAGCTGCTTTGATACCTTTAATTGTCTTGTGCTGTCTCCTTCCATAATATTGGGGTTTGGTTATACAAATTTCAAGAGGTAGTAGTTCTTCTTTCCTTTCTGCACAAGTACATACTTGTCGTTTACAAGGAATGAACTGTCTATTGCTCCGTTGGGGTCTGTAAACTTCTCCTTGTTTATGCTTACCCCGTTGGCCTGTATCATCTTTCTGGCCTCACCCTTTGACGGAAATACCTGTGTCTCTACAGCAAGCAGTTCAAGCACATTGCTGCCGAGCTTATCTTTTGAGAGTTCATACTGCGGTACACCGTCAAATACAGAGAGAAGTGTCTGCTCGTCTAACCTTTTAAGTGCATCTGATGTTGCATTTCCAAATAAAATTCCCGATGCTTCAACTGCTTTCTCATACTCCTCTGCACCGTGTACCATTGTTGTAATCTCTTTGGCAAGCAATTTTTGCAGAGATCTTAAATGTGGAGCTTCCTTATGTTCAGCAATGGCAGCCTCAATCTCCTCTCTCCCAAGCATTGTAAAGATTTTTATATATTTTTCTGCATCTTCGTCCCCTACGTTAAGCCAGAACTGGTAGAATGTGTATGGAGAGGTGTAGCGGGCATCTAACCATACATTCCCTTTCTCCGTCTTGCCGAACTTGCCTCCGTCTGCCTTTGTAATAAGCGGACATACAAGAGCATACGCCTCATTGCCGGTGACTCTTCTAATAAGTTCTGTTCCTGTGGTAATATTGCCCCACTGGTCCGAACCGCCCATCTGCAACTTGCAGTTCCTGTGGGTGTTAAGATACAGATAATCGTATCCCTGAACAAGCTGGTAAGAGAACTCTGTAAATGACATACCCTCTCTGGCTTCTCCGTTGAGACGTTTCTTTACGGAGTCTTTACTCATCATATAGTTTACGGTAATGAGCTTCCCGATATCCCTGATGAAATCGAGAAAGGTAAAGTTTTTCATCCAGTCGTAGTTGTTTACCAGAACGGCTGCATTGGGTGTATTGGAATCAAAGTTGAGGAATCTTGACAACTGCTTTTTAATTGCCTCCTGATTATGTCTCAGGGTGGCCTCGTCTAACAGGTTCCTCTCGGCACTTTTCATGGATGGGTCGCCTATCATGCCGGTAGCACCGCCAACCAAAGCGTATGGCTTGTGTCCGCAGTTCTGAAAATGCTTTAGCATCATGATACTTACAAGGTGCCCTATATGCAGTGAATCTGCTGTTGGATCTATACCAACGTATGCTGCTGTAGGTTCTTTCATAAGTTGTTCCTCGGTGCCGGGCATCATGGTGTGAATCATGCCTCTCCATGTAAGTTCCTCTACAAAATTCTTCATCGTCTTATATAATATCTTTATATTGGTTCCTTTTGACTTTTTGTGGTGAATAATCCTTAATCTAATGTGTGATTTAAGGGTTTAGGCGCAAATTTAGGCATTTATTCTTAGAATATTGGCGGATTTTTATACTTTTGTGCTTATTCAAATTCAGATTGCATTATGAGACGTATTAGGGTTATATTTTCAACTGTTATTCTTATTGCCATTGCAGGCGTTGGTCTGCTTGATGCCAGGGGGTCACAATTCCTTGCAAAGTTCAGGGAGCTGCAGCAGCAAGGGGCCAAATTGTATGATATAAAGGAGTTACCGGTAGATTCAACGGCTGGTTTTAAGGAGAAATATCTCTTCTTTATTGAGCAACCTATAGATCACTCCAATCTCTCTGTGGGCAGTTTCAGGCAGAGGGTAATAGTTGGTGTGCGAGATATAAATGCCCCTAATGTTATTGTCACGGAGGGTTATGGGGCTGCATACGCTCTTAACCCAAAATATCGGGAAGAGGTGTCGAGAATTTTAGATGCGAATGAGATATTTGTTGAACACAGATATTTTTTGGAGTCTACCCCTTTTGTTAGGGAGGATAGCACCATTACTCCTGAAACTCTTGACTGGGATTATATGACGGCTGTTAACGAGGCTGCTGACCTGCATAATGTAAACCTGCTTATGCGCAGGATATTTCCGGGCAAATGGGTTGCAACAGGGATAAGCAAAGGGGGGCAGACGGCCATGTTCTATACTGCATATTATCCTAATGATATTACCGTTAGCGTTCCGTATGTGGGCCCTGTATGTAAAAGTGTTGAGGACGGACGTCATGAACCGTTCTTGAGAAGTTTTGTAGGCACTGCTAAAGACAGGAAGATAATAAAGGATTTTCAGACAGAGTTTTTACAGAGGAGGGTTTCTATTACCCCTCTTTTTGAGAAACTTAGCAGGGAGAAGGGCTATACCTACAAGATGCCGTTAGATGCAGTTTATGATTTTTGTGTTTTGGAATTTCCTTTTGCTTTTTGGCAATGGGGCCTAAAGAGTTCAACTATACCTAATCCTAAGGAGGCAACGGATGAGGAGATGTTTGATTTCTTGTGTGCTGTGAGTGGTCCCGATTATTTTGCGGAGGGTGGCGATTCTGCTCCGTTCTTTGTACAGGCTGCCATGGAGTTGGGATATTATGGGTATGATGCAAAGCCGTTTAGAAAACTGCTTACGATAAAGAATACTAAGGGATATCTGAACAGGGTGTTTGTTCCTCAAAGCCGGAAGTTTGTATTTGACAAATATCTGTACAGGAAACTTACTACGTTCCTGGATACCACCTCTAACAAGATGATGTTTGTATATGGGGAGTTTGACCCTTGGAGTGCGGTTATGCCGGTTGCTGCGGTAAAGAATGAGAAGCTTAAGAAAAAGGGGAAGGGGAGGGAGAATATGGTTCTTTTCATTGAGCCTGCCGGAAGCCACAGGACAAGGATAGGGTCACTGCCTAAAGAGGAGAGGGAGAGGGCTGTAAAGCTGCTTAAGGAGTGGATGGAATAGAGCCTGTTTTAAACTTTGCCAAAGATTGTTAAAAATTATTTGTAGAGGAATAATTATTATATTTGCAGCTGTATAACCAATACCATTTAGAATTTGGAACCTCCCAGTAGTACATTTACATTTGAGATTCTTTATCTAAGGACAGTCATTGTCCTGCTTTTGGTTTCTCCTGCCCTTATCTTGGGCAGAAGAGTTTTCTGTAACCTCATAGACCTCCTTATACCCGGATATATGTTTGGCATATCTGTGGGCAGAGGTGGGCGTAATGTTATACATATAATTGACAATAAATAGTTTATATAATATAAAATGGGCCTTTATTTAGATAAAACATTAAAAAACGGAGCAAGAATAGCGGTTTGGGAGGTTAAAGAGACCGAGGAGGAGTTGTTGGAGATAATTTCAATCCCCAAAGAGGAGTTGGATGAACTTGTGTACACGAAAAACAGCAGTCTTAGGCTTGAAAAGCTTGCTGTGCGTGCCCTGTTGAACAAGATTTTTGAAGAGAAGGTATATTTGGGGCATCATGATAACGGTGCACCGTTCATTCATAATAATCTTACGCATATAAGCATTACGCATACAACAAGGTATGTGGCGATAATCACGCATCCTACAGAGGATGTTGGGATAGATATAGAGTCTTTAGACAGGGATTTCTCACCTGTAGAGAAGAAGGCCCTCTCTGAGGAGGAGATAGAGGATCTCTCTTTGAGGCACCGTAATGAGCAGCTTGCTATCTATTGGTGTGCAAAGGAGGCTCTGTTTAAACGTATGAGCCAGCATGGGGTGAATTTTGCCAAGCAGATGGAGATAGAGCGTTTCCACTTGGAGGAGGAGGGGGATCTCTCTGCAACCTTTATCTCAAAGGATGGCGAGGAAGAGGAGTTTGAGCTACAGTACGAAATCTTTGACAATCACGCTCTTGTCTGGTTGGTAGGGTAGGTATGGATGTTGTTGCAAAAACGGGGAATGGTGTTGCAACCGTTGTTAAACATACCGGGAGCCACTATGTTTTGTCTAATCTGCCGCAGTGGTCTCCGTTTAATGCCGTATTAAGGGGTAAACTTAAACTCAAAAGCAATAACTCTACAAATCCTATAGCTGTTGGAGACAGGGTTGAGTATGAGTTTGAAGAGGTGCAAGGGGAAAGGATTGCGGCAATATCAAAGATACTTCCAAGAAAAAACTACATAATAAGAAGGTCTGCAAACCTCTCCAAACAGTCACATATCATTGCCTCTAATTTAGACATGGTATTCTTGGTTGTCACCATAATGTTTCCGGAGGTAAAACTGCCGTTTGCAGACAGGTTTCTTGTTACGTGCCAGGCATACCATATTCCGGTAACAATCCTTGTAAACAAGGCAGATCTCTATTCTTATGATATAGATGATGCTAATCCGCTTGCTGCTCAGTTAGAGCATTTTACGGAGATATATTCTAAGGCCGGCTATAGGGTGATACCTGTGTCTGCTCATAGCGGAGCAAATATAGAGCTCCTGAGGGAGATGTGCAGGGATAGGATTGTTCTCTTTTCGGGAGTATCGGGAGTGGGAAAATCATCCTTGATAAATGCGTTGGACCCCTCTTTGGAGCTTAAGACAGGGGCAATCTCCGCACATCACCTGCAAGGTAGGCATACCACAACATTTTACCAGATGCATCCGCTTGCAGGCGGGGGCTTTGTGGTTGATACCCCCGGTATAAGGGGTTTTGGACTGGTGGATTTTACCAAAGAGGAGTTGAGTACATATTTTCCCGATATGATAAGGGTTATGGATAATTGCAGATTTACTCCATGCACGCACACGCATGAGCCGGGCTGCGCTGTTAAGGAGGCTGTTGAGAATGGGGAAATTTCGGCGGAACGATACGATTCTTACCTTGGAATGTTAGAGGAGGAGACAAAATACAGATGAACAGAGAGGTTCTCAGGCTTGCAATTCCCAGTATATTGGCAAATATTACCATCCCTTTGGTGGGAATGGTTGATGTTGGTATAGCCGGCAGACTGGGAGATGCAACACTTATAGGGGCTATTGCCATCTCCTCTATGCTTTTTGACCTGCTCTACTGGAATATGGGGTTCTTGAGGATAGGCACGGGAGGGATGGTTGCGCAGGCTTTTGGGGCAGAGAACTTTAAAGAGGCTATGAGGGTCTTTAGCCAGGGGATAATAACCGCTGTTGGTTTTTCTCTCCTTTTCTGGATAATTCAATGGGGTTATGTAGATCTTGCTCTTAATTTTATAGATTGTTCCAAGGAGGCGGAGGGGTATGTGCGGCAATATTTTTTTATAAGAATCTGGGCTGCCCCTGCAACCTTGTCGTTGCTTGTCTTTAAGGGGTTTTTCATTGGGATGCAGAATACCGTACTGCCAATGGTTACAGATATTACGGTTAATGTTGTAAACTTTGGGGCAAGTGTATATCTGGCGTTCTATACGGCTATGGGCTTTAACGGTATTGCCATGGGAACGGTAATAGCGCAGTACACAGGATTCTTGCTTGCCATTGCTCTAATGACAATATACTTTAGAAAGTATTTTGGGTATATAACTCTTAAAGAGTGTTTTCGTCTGAAACAGTTTAAGCGTTTCTTCCTTATCAATAAGGATCTTTTTGTGCGCTCTGTCTGTTTCTTGGGTATTTATGCTGGTTTTACCTCGTTGTCTGCCCATTATGGAGATACAGAGCTTGCGGTCTGCTCTATTTTAATGAAACTGATGATGGTATACTCATATTTTACAGATGGGTTTGCATACGCAGGGGAGGCTTTAACGGGGCGGTATATTGGGGCAGGTGATGATGCATCTTTAAGAAAAGCCGTAAGGGTTATCTTTCATTGGACAATATGGCTTGGAATAGTCTCTGCCGCGCTTTACTGGTTTGGCGGCGAGTGGATGTGCAGGATACTTACAGATAATGAGCAGGTATTGGAGAGGGCGTCGTATTACATTGGGTGGCTGTTGGTTATGCCAATTTTAAGCTGCTTTGCCTTTACATGGGACGGCATCTATATAGGTGCCACTGCATCAAAAGCCATAAGAGACTCAATGATTTTGAGCGTAATAGGTTTCTTTGCAACATATTACGCTTTAAAGGGGGCTTTTGGGATAAATGCTCTGTGGGCTGGTTATATGATGCATCTTGTTGTGAGATCTGCATATCTTACAATAAGGTATAGGAGAGAGATTAATATAGGTAGAAAAATATATTAGCATGACAAATTGGGAGATACAGCAGATATTTGACATAGACAGCGCACGGTCGTTTGAGGCTGCGGCTCTGAATATCTTTAGGTTTCAGTACAATAACAACCCGGTCTATAATCAGTATTGCAATTTTGTAATGGAGTCTCCTGCAGAGAGGATTACAAGGGTAGAGCAGATTCCTTTTCTCCCCATAAAATATTTTAAAACAAGGAGTGTTACCTCTTTTGCCGGTGAGCCACAGGCTGTTTTTACAAGCAGTTCAACAACGGGAATGCAGCCTGCCAGACATTGTGTAAAGGAGCTGCGCATATATGAAGAGAGCTTTATAAGGGGTTTTGAACTTTTTTATGGCAATATTGCAGATTATGATATACTTGCACTTCTGCCCTCATATTTGGAGAGGAAGGGTTCATCTCTCATATACATGGCGGAAAAACTTATAGAGAGGAGCAAATCAGCCTCTTTAGCCTCTGCCGGCAGGACTAACAGAAGCGGTTTTTATCTTTACAACCATAAGGATTTGTATGATACCTTGTTGAGGTTAAAAGAGGAGGGGCGTAAGACTATACTTCTTGGGGTTACCTTTGCCCTGTTGGACTTCTGCTCGCATTTCTCCATCTCATTTCCCAATCTTATAATAATGGAGACGGGAGGAATGAAAGGTCATGGCAAGGAGGTTACAAGGGGGGAGCTGCACAGGGCTCTGTATAAGGGCTTTGGTACCAAAAAGATTCATTCTGAATACGGCATGGCAGAACTTATGAGCCAGGCGTATCTTGTAGGGGACTACAATCCTGCAGGGATGGCAAGTGATGAGTCTCCGGAGGCAAATACCGCAGATACTGTTGAGCCTGTAAAGGATTCTGTGCAACAGGATACAATCTTTTTTACCCCTCCGTGGATGAGAATACTTATCCGCAATCTGCACAATCCTTTCAGTTATAATGCAATAGATGGTTCTGCTTCATCTCTTGGGGCAATCAACATAATAGATTTGGCAAATGTCTGGTCCTGCTCGTTTATAGAGACAGAGGATATTGGCAGAGTGGTAGCTCCGGATATAGCCTCCTCTGTCTATGCCAACAAGCCGGAGAATACTACCGCCTTTACTGTTGAGGGGAGGTTAAAGGAGAGCGAGCGGAGGGGTTGCAATATGCTGATAGAAGCTGAATAAAGGGCAATAGCCGATTTTCCTTAACTTGTAACGGCACTGTTGATTCAGCTTCTTTCAAGCTGAAAGTGTAAGGTGTTGGGTTTTTTACATGAAATTTTCTTAGGGTATGAATAATGCTGGCTGGCAACGCCGGCAGATGTCATCTTGGTTGTGAGAAATGTCTTTAAAAAGCTGTTGTAAAAGAGAAAGAGGCTGATAAAACAAAATATAGTAGTATATTTGCAAATTACTGTTTCAGTAACAGATTATTTGCAAATAAGAGATATCAGATATGGATTTAAAGAGATTCAACAGGCTTAACAATATCATTGCTGTAGTGATACTGTTTATTGCCTCTTTCACCTTCCTCTCCACAATAGAATCTACCGCCAGTTTTTGGGATTGCGGAGAGTTTATAGCATCATCTTACAAATTAGAGGTTGGGCATCCTCCGGGAAACCCTGTCTTTCAGCTGATAGCCAGAGTATTTACAATATTTGGAGATAAAGCACATGCGGCTGTATTGGTAAATGCCATGAGTGCAATGTGTTCTGCCTTTACCATCTATTTTCTATACCTCTCTATTGTGCATCTTGCAAGAAGAATTGTTGAGAAGAGTTATATGGCAAAGCATACTGCAAATAACTGTTCTTCCGAATCTGTTTATGCAGATAAGAATTTCATGGTCTCATTTAAGAACTGCAGCATTGCAATATTTGGAGCAGGTATAGTTGGAGCGCTTGCTTATTGCTGGTCAGACACTTTCTGGTTCTCTGCTGTTGAAGGTGAGGTATATGCAATGTCTTCTCTCTTTACGGCAGTGGTGTTTTGGGCAATGTTAAAATGGGAGGAGCAGGCAGATGAACCGTATGCAAACAGGTGGATTGTGCTCATTGCTTTCCTTATGGGTATCTCCATAGGGGTACACCTGCTTAATCTGCTTACTATCCCTGCATTGGTCTTCATCTATGCTTACAGGAAGACAATAGTTACTACAAAGAAGAGTCTGTACATTCTTGCCATATCGGGAATAATATTGGCGGCAATCCTTTATGGAATAATCCCATTCCTCCCTAAATTTGCGGCCTATGTAGACCTGTTCTTTGTAAACACTCTTGGAATGCCGTTCAATATTGGTGCAAGCCTGTTTGTGCTGTTGCTTCTTGCGGCTGGTTTTTGGGGTCTTTACTACACATACAGAAGACAGAAACCGCTTATCAACACAATCATATTG
>CAVHKR010000008.1:0-18518 GCA_963636615.1 Acutalibacteraceae bacterium
GCCGCAACACTGGCGGGCTAGCCCGCCAGTGTTGCACTTCTATCTTGATTCTTTACAAAATAACAAAACCGTAACTATTGCACGGCCTTTAATGATTACTAAATTGTAATCCTGTTCAGCTCCTTGGAGAAAGCCCTCCTTACTTCATTCAGCATATTGAGCTTGGAGATAATCTCTGTCATTCTCTCATTATCCTTACAATCCTTAAGCTCATCGGTAAGAATAGCAACCATCTGATTTATGACCTTTGCTTTATAGATAAGCACAGACTTGGGAACCACCTTGCCAAGCATATTTCTTTCCGGAACCATAGTCTTTGTAAAACGCTTAATGGTAATGGTATACGGTTTAGTGATAATATCAATTACTGCACTGCATATTTCGGGATTGGAGTGAGTGGTAAAATACCGCTGAATCTTCTCATCCGTATCATATTCGGTAGTATTGAGAGTAAAATACTCATCAAAAATCTGTTTGTACAACCTGTTCCTTACATCAAGTTCATCTGCTACAAGCTCATCCTTAATATATTGCGCAACAGTAGGAGCATTATCAATCTCCTCTTGGCTCATCTTACCGTCTCCGTTTATGTAAAGTCTGCACCTGCCAAAATTGAGCAGATAGTAGACTAATTCATTCTCGGAACTCTCCACAGATGCTTCCGTCTCATCTTTCTCTTCCCGATAAATTCCGTTATTTGCATTATTGCCGTACTCAATGTTTTCTCCCGATAGATCATAACCACTTGCAGTCTCTTGCCTGGAGGAGCTATTCCTCTCCTCCTGCCTGCGGAGCATGTAGGCATTCTCTATCCTTTTTCTGTGAATCTTTGCAATCTGCTGTTGCAGAACCTCCTCCTTTATATTCATCTTCTGAGCGGTCTGCTCTGCATAGACATTGCGGATAACAGGGTCCGGGATACATGCAATACTGTTTATAATGTCATTTATTATCTGCGCTCTCTTTATGGGGTCATCACCGACATCTGAATGAAGCACTCGGTATTTGAAGTTAATGAAATCCTCCTCCGCATACTCCAAGAACTCCTTAACCTCTGCAGAAGTGTGGCTGCGGGCGTATGAATCAGGGTCTTCTCCATCTGGGAAGAGAGCTACCTTTATCTGCAATCCCTCACTAAGTAGCATATCTATACCTCTTAAAGAGGCTTTTATACCAGCAAAATCACCGTCGTACAATACTGTAACATTATTGGTAAATCTCTTTATCAGCTGAATCTGTCCGGTAGTAAGAGATGTTCCGCTGCTTGCAACAACATTCTCTATACCAGACTGAGAGAATGAAATGACATCTGTGTAACCCTCTACAAGATAGCATTTCTGCTCCTTGGCAATGGCATTTTTGGCCTCATATATACCGTAAAGGACGCGGTTTTTTACATAGACAGGGCTTTCCGGTGAGTTTATATATTTTGCAATATTCTTGTCACTGCGCAATTTCCTGCCACCAAAGGCAATCACCTTGCCGCTCAGTCCCTTTATTGGGAAGATAACCCGTTCATAATATCTGTCTAACAGCTCACCGTTCTCCCTCTCAATAGACAAACCAACCCCAACGAGGTGCTCTGTCTTGTACCCGGCTCGTTGGGCAGAGTGGGTGAGAGCGCGTTTTTCATTAGGAGCATAGCCGAGTCCAAACTTCTGTATTGTCTCCTCCGTGAATCCTCGCTCCTTAAAATAACTTAACCCTACTGCCTTGCCCTCCTCTGTCTCCCAAAGCTGTTTAGTAAAGAACTTTTGGGCAAAATCGTTAACAATGAGCAAACTCTCATTGTAAAGCCTCTTTTGTGCATCTTCGGCAGATTCCTCCTTCTCAACAATATCTATATTGTATTTGTGGGCAAGATACTTTAGAGCCTCAACATAGCTCAGATGCTCATGCTCCATAACAAACGAAACAGCGTTGCCTGCCTTGCCGCATCCAAAACATTTGTATATTCCCTTAACGGGAGAAACAGAGAAACTGGGGGTCTTTTCGTTGTGGAACGGACAGCATGCAATATAATTGGCGCCGCGACGTTTGAGTGCTACAAAATCTCCTATAACCTCCTCAATGCGTGCGGCGTCTAATATTCTGTCTACTGTCCCTTTGTCTATCATTAAAGATTACTCCTTAACCTCTTTTATCTGTTCCCTTACCTTTGCCTCAAGTTCATCGGCAAGCTCAGGATTGTCTTGCAGCATCTTCTTAACGGCATCGCGACCCTGACCAATCTTTGTATCGCCATAACTGAACCAACTGCCGCTCTTCTTTATTATGTCAAACTCAACGCCAAGATCTATAATCTCCCCAATCTTGGATATCCCCTCTCCAAAGATAATGTCAAACTCTGCCTTTTTGAAAGGAGGTGCCATCTTGTTCTTCACAATCTTAACCTTGGTTCTGTTGCCGTTAGCCTCATCTCCATCCTTTAGCTGGGTTGTACGCCTAACATCTATCCTTATTGTAGCATAGAATTTAAGGGCATTACCACCGGTAGTAGTCTCCGGATTGCCAAACATAATCCCAATCTTGTCTCTAAGCTGGTTTATGAATATACAGCAGGTATTTGTCTTGCTTATATTTGCAGTTAGTTTTCTAAGAGCCTGACTCATGAGTCTTGCCTGAAGTCCCATTTTGGAATCTCCCATCTCCCCCTCAATCTCCGCCTTTGGCGTAAGAGCCGCAACAGAGTCAATAACAATAATATCAATAGCGCCGGAACGTATAAGGCTGTCTGCAATTTCAAGAGCCTGCTCTCCGTTATCCGGTTGAGAGATAAGCAATGTATCTACGTTAACTCCAAGATTTTTTGCATATGTTCTGTCAAATGCATGTTCCGCATCTATTATTGCAGCAATACCTCCCTGCTTCTGTGCCTCAGCAATGGCATGAATGGCCAAAGTGGTTTTACCGCTCGACTCCGGACCGTAAATCTCAATAACCCTCCCTCTGGGATAACCGCCAATTCCCAAAGCATTATCCAAAGCAATGGAGCCCGATGGAATAATAGATACATCCCACTTGGGTTGATCTCCCAACTTCATTATTGTCCCCTTTCCGTAGTCCTTCTCTAATTTATCTAAAGTAGCCTGTAACGCTTTTAGTTTCTCTGCATTAACCTCTGTAGTTTTCTTTTCTGCCATGTCTGCACTCTCCTTAGCCATAATCAAAATTATTAATAAGTTATTCTACAAAGGTAACAAGAATTAGGCATAAACCACTGCAGGTACAGTAAAAAATTCTACAGAAAAAAATATCGGGAAACTATTTCAAGACAGCTTCTTATTGTAAAAATTGCGGATAAGTTATGTCAATTGTATAGCTGAGTTGATAATCTCCACTGTCATAATTATATGGGATAAAATGTATTTCTCTTAGCAGGAGAGGTGAATAATTGTTCAATATTATTAACTTGCAAGGAGAAATGCAATTATAAAAACATCACGCAGTAGGCCAGTTAGCTATATATGGACTTTTTGCTATGCTAAACCATTGGTATATAATAAATTAAAAATAAAAACACCTCTCCTGCTGAGAGAGGTATAGATTGAACATTTTTGTATAACTAATAACATTTTGTAATGCAGATACCGGAAAGTCCGGGGTCTGTTAACTACCTGCTCCAAGGGGGAAATTCAATATGGGTATAAAAGTTTATGATACCTCAGACAATGTGGTGGCCGAATTAACAGAAAGTTCTTATGACATTGACCGTTGTGATTTAAAAGTAATTTTGCTGCATGCTACCACTCTGGTTGCTGTGGCACAATTATTATAGTGTCCTACAAGAATTGTATTAAACGTAAATTAATGGAATATGGAAACGACTAACGTAACGACCACTGAAACAACAAAGGCAGTATCTTCTGCCGACAAACGGTGCTATTGGTGGAAAGCCATTGCTTCTTTCCTCATGGTACTGTTTACCATGCCTTTGGGGCACGGGCTGATGATTACCATGGAGCACCTGATGAGCGAGACCGTTCTGCATTATTCGGCCTTTGTCATTGGGGCGGCAGGTATGGTAATGGTAATTATAGGCGTGTTCGCCAAAGGAGATACACGCCAGACTCTATGGGGATTCTTCGGCGGCCTGCTTTTCTGGACAGGCTGGGTGGAATTTCTATTCATGTATTTTGCCAGCCGTTTTGGTACGCAGCCGGAACTCGACCCTGTGACGGGTGAGATTGTGACCCGCCCGGAATATCTTATACTACCCGCCTCGTTCGGCTTCTGGATGATGATTATGGTAATGTACCTGTTCAGCACGAAGAACGGCTGTAACTTTATCAACTGGTGGCAACGCCTGTTGCTGCGCGGACGGAAGAATGAAATCGCTGCTCGCCCCATGACGCGCCACACGAGTATCGTCACGTTCATGGAACTGATGATGTTGTTGTGGAGTTCCTATCTGTTGTTGATGTTCTGCTATGATGATGTATTCTTGGGCGAGAATCATCCGGTGACTCTGTTGGTGGGAATAGGATGCTTTATAGGCTCGTTCTTTATCTTCGCCAAGCAGTTGCGCCTTTCTGCGTGGGGAGCCAACATTCGTATGGCAATTGCTACTGTCATCGTGTTCTGGACACCAATTGAGATCCTTGGCCGCATGGACCTGTTGAGCGAGATATGGGTAGATCCTATGAACTATAAGACAGAAATGATTATCATACTGGTAGCGTTCCTCGGACTGGCTGTTTACCTGTGGTATATGGGAGCAAAGAAAAAGAATACTGTTTTCTCAGAAAAAAGATTGCCAATATAAAAACAGATGTAAGAGAGAATAATCATTAAAAATGGCTAAATTTGTGCCGTAGGGGGAGAGTACAATTTTTGCATACGTGGTAGTACAGTTTTAAATTTTTATGGAAAAGATAAAGCTGTTGGGACAGACATTGTCTCAGCTGAAAGATACGGCAGCAGAGCTTGGCCTTAATGGATTTGTTGGTAAGCAGATAGCTGATTGGCTCTATAAAAAGAGGGTTACGGAGATAGACCAGATGACCAACCTTTCAAAGGCAGCAAGGGAAAAACTTAACGAGAGGTATGTTGTAGGGCGTGTTGCCTATACACAAATGACTGTTTCTAAGGATGGTACAAAGAAATATCTGTTTCCGTCACATACAGGAACATTTATAGAGGCGGTTATGATTCCTACAGAGGAGAGATATACCTTGTGTGTATCATCCCAGGCCGGATGTAAAATGGGATGCAAGTTCTGTATGACTGGGCGTATGGGGTTTAAGGGGAATTTAGATGTGGCGGAGATTATCTCGCAATATATGGAGGTTGAAGAGAACAATCTGCTTACGAATACTGTTTTTATGGGGATGGGAGAGCCGTTGGATAATTTAGACAATGTCTTGCAAGCAATAGAGATTCTTACCGCAGATTGGGGGTTTGGCTGGAGTCCCAAACGTATAACTCTAAGTACCATTGGTGTTAATGCCGGCAACGAAAACCCTTTACGTCGTTTTTTAGATGAGTCAAAAGCGCATATAGCAGTGAGTTTACATAATCCTCTTTCAAACGAACGTTCTCTTATTATGCCAATGGAGAAAGCATTTCCCATTAACAAAACTTTGAACATAATAAGGCAGTATGATTTTACAGGGCAGCGCAGAGTGAGTTTTGAATATATAATGTTTAATCATTTTAACGATACCAAGGCTCATGCAGATGCCATTGCCCGTCTTTTGCGAGGATTAGAGTGTCGTGTGAATCTAATTAGATTTCATACCATTCCCGATTCTCCTTTAGAGACCTCTCCAATGCCTGTTATTGAGGCGTTTAAAGAGCGACTTAATTCTGCCGGGATTACTGCTACTGTTAGGGCGAGTAGGGGGGAGGATGTCTTTGCCGCATGTGGTATGTTAAGCACAAATAAAGCAAATGCTAAAGACAAGGCTATTTAAATGTTTGTATAATGTATAGAATACTGTCTGTATTATCTGTTCTGTTGATAGTATGCGGGTTGTATATTCCTGCGTTCGCTCAGGAGGAGGTAGAGCGCTCGGATGACTATCTTAAAAATCTTCCCGTAATTAAGAAAGAGGGGAGGCCTACAGTTGGGCTTGTTCTCTGTGGAGGCGGCGCAAAAGGTGCCGCCCATATTGGAGCTATAAAGGTGTTGGAGGAGTATGGTGTTCCAGTAGACCTTGTTGTGGGAACAAGTATGGGTGCGCTTGTAGGAGGTTTGTACTCAATGGGATATACATCGAACCAGATGGATTCTATTATCTCCAATTGCGATTGGAAGTTTCTTCTTAGCGACAAGACAGATAGAAAGGATGTCTCGTTCAATGCTAAACAGACAGATAGCAAACTGCTTATAAACATCCCTTTTGGAAATGTGTTTAAGATTAACTTACGTAAAGGGGAGGAGAATGCCGTAGACTATCTGCTTCCAAGCGGATATGTAAGTGGACAGAATGTATCAAACCTGCTTAACAGCCTCTCTATCGGCTATCAGGATTCTGTGGATTTTATGAAGATGCCTGTACCGTTTGCCTGTGTAGCAACAGATCTGTCATCTGGGAACGCTGTGGTGCTAAAAGAGGGCAGTGTTCCAATGGCAATGAGGGCCAGCATGGCTATACCCGGCTTCTTCTCTGCTGTAGAGTTAGACGGAAAGGTTCTCGTGGATGGTGGTGTAGTGGATAATTTCCCGGTAGATGTTGCAAGAAAGATGGGGGCAGATATAATCATAGGGGTAGATGTACAAAGCCCGTTGGCAACTAAAAAGGAACTTAAGTCTATTAATCAGGTTATAATGCAACTGGTTGGGCTTACCGGCAATGACCTTTATCTGAAGAATGTAAAGGATGTAGATATATATATAAAGCCCGATGTTCTTGATTTTACAACATTCAGCTTTAACAAGGAGGATATAGATACTCTGGTTCATAACGGCTATCTTGCGGCATTGGAAAAATCTGCAGAATTAGAGGAGTTGGTAAACAGGTACGGACGGGTAACGGAGGAACAGCGGCTGCAGGCAGAACCTGCAAAAGAGCTGGAAGCCGGCTTCTTTTATATAGACCGGATTGTCTTGGACGGAGCAAGAAGAGATGATATATATTGGCTAAAAAGCAGGCTCAACATAAAGGAGAAGACAATAGTAGATGGAAGGGATATATTAAGGGCTGTATCTATTCTAACAGGAACAAAGGCTTTTGCAAGTGTTGCTTATCTTGTTGATACAGATGAAGAAACAGGCTTATCTACCCTTACTTTCAAACTTACAAAGGGGCCTGTAAATGTATTTGGCTTGGGCACAAGATACGATTCTGAGGAGGCTGCAGCCATATTGATGTATCTTGGAGTAAATGTGAATGCTTTAGACGGACCACAGTTGGCTGCCACAGGGAGGCTGAGCTATAATCCATATTCCAAGGTAGATTTCTCATACCTGTTCAAAAACCTGCCAAGGATAAATCTCAACTACACATTTAGGTCTGTAAAGATGAATATCTATGAGAGCGGAGAGGACAGAAACTATTTGTCATTTTGGCATAATAAAATAGATTTCTCCCTCTCTAACAGATATTTAAGGAATTTTAACTTTACTTTTGGAGCCAAGTTGGATTTCTATACTTACAAGGATGTGATAGAGCCTTTTATGGAGACCAAATATTACAAAGATGGCGTTAACTATTTGAGCTATTACTTTAATGGTAGAATGGATAATAGAGATGCTACATATTTCCCTACAAAAGGCACTGTTTTTAATGTAGATTTTGCACTTGCCCAAACAAATTTCAGAAGCAACTTTACCATGTTTGCCTCACTTATGGCAAATTTTGAGACAGTCTGCTCCATTTCTGACGGATTTGCGGTTATCCCCTCTGCGTATGGGCGTTTCATTATTGGCAACGAGCATCAGCTGCCGTTCCAAAACTATATAGGAGGAGAGGAGCAGGGAAGATACATGCCTCACCAAATACCATTTATCGGGATTAATTATGCAGATATTTTTCCTAATGCGGCAGTTGTAGCACGATTGGATTTCAGGACGAGAGTGGCAAGGAAACACTATATTACCGCAATAGGGAATGTTGCAAGATATGGCGGTTCTGTAGACCATCTTTTGGGTACATCCGGCAGCGGTATCTGGGGTGCAGGTATAAAATACGCCTACGATACACCTATAGGGCCTTTGGGCTTTAATATCCACTACTCAGACTACAACAAGAGGGTTGGAGCATACGTTAACATGGGGTACTACTTTTAAAGAGTTTTTAATACAGTGACAGAGGAGGGGAGAAAATATTTGCAGAGATGGCAGGCAGAGTGCAGTCGCCGGGAGTTGTGCGAGGCACAGATACGCAGGAAATTGGCCGGATATGTCAATGAGGGACTGTCTATAGAGGTTGTAGATGAGATAATAGAGAGTCTTAAAAAGGAGAGGTTTTTAGATGACAACCGGTTTGCAGCGGCATACATAAAGGATAAGACTACATTCTGCGGTTGGGGCCTAAAAAAGGTGGAGTCAGAATTGCTCAAACGTGGCGTATTGAGACCTGTAATATCCAAGGCAATAGACAGATATCTTAGGGAGGAGCAGGGAGCAGAGAAACAGCAACAGGCCTTGGAAAGGATTGCTGCCCAAAAATGGGAAAGCATTGTAACAGAGGCTAAAAGGAGAGATAATGGGGAGATACAGCCAGCTAAACTTACAGCCAAATTAATACGCTTTCTTGTTGGACGTGGTTACGGCTACGATGCAGCATACTTGGCTGCTGTTAAAAGATGTGAGGAGAGCAGATAGGTTAAGGTTGGGGATTATTTGAAAAAAGGGATACGGAATCATGAACGCAAATTCATTTAGAAATCTAAGGTTGGTTGTAATTGGTACCACTGCATTATACCTGATGTTAATAGCAACATATTGTGTTGCGGCACAGGAAACGAATGATTCAAGAATATATACGGTAGTGACATGCCCTGCAGAGAATACCGGTACCGGTGCAAATATCAGTTGGGCGGCAGATACTGCATGCAGACAGACATTGGTTGAGTATACAACCATTAAAGACAGAAACTGGAAGAGGAGAATAATCAAGCACCCACATAGATACCGTTGTACAACGTATAACAATATCTATTCAAAGTTACCTAATGGTGAGAATTTTTATGAAAACGCGATTTTTGACAAATGTGATGCAGAGATAAGGGGTTTAAAGCCAAATACAGAGTATAAATACAGGGTGATTGGAGATAAAGACACAAGCGGAACACACTACTTCAAGACATCTGGAGCAAAGGAGTGGAGTGCATGTATAATATCTGATTTTCATTCATATACCCCGCTGCCAAAACGTACGGAGGCAGCCATGAATATGGTAGATACTGTTGCCTCTTACGGTAAAAGGAACAAGGGTATGGTAGATTGGGTGCTGCATTTGGGAGATATATGTGCATGGGGTGGCAGTTATTCGTTTTGGAGGAGTCTCTATGAGGAGGATAATTATCACAGATATATGTGGGCAGGGCTAAATGGAAACCACGATGACATGACAAGGAAATATTTTACCACCAACAGGTTTACACGCGATGCAAACTTCTATCCGAGAAACGGTTACAAAGGTGAAGAGGGGGTATGCTATTTCTTTGAGTATGGTGATGTGCTTTTTATTATGCTTAACAGCGAGCAGATGAGAAAGGAGGAGGATTTGCAGAGGGCACAGCAGTGGGTCGAGGAGGTTTTAAGCTCTCATAAGGCAAGGTACAAGGTTGTATGTGAGCATTATCAGTGGTTCTTTGGTGCAGACGGTAGAGATTCGCAATATGGCAGATGGAGCAAGCTGTTTGACAAATACGGGGTAGATTTGGCTTTATCGGGGAATAATCATATATATGTAAGGACTAATGCTTTGTATAACGGCATGGAGACAGATGGCTCTAAAGGGACTGTCTATCTGCAGACTCCATCTTCAGACAATGAGCGTGGTGTGGAATGCAACAATACGGTTGCTCCGGAATATAATTCGGATATAATAAAGTATCGCTGGGCAGAGGGGACCAATACTGTTGGAGCCTGTCATTTAAAGGTAACTCCAAAGAGGATGACCGTTGTGCTGTTGGATAGGAGGGGGAATAGATTGGATAGTGTGGATATACTTGCAAAGAGGGGTGTAAAAAGATAAACTACAAAAAAAATGGCTACCTTTGGGGCTGTTTGGTGTGGCATTTTTGCCTGCTTTTATGAATGTTTTTTATGGAGAATAGTTTTAGTGAACGTTTGGATGCGTTAAGGAGGTCTCTTTGACTATGCCGGTAAGGTAAAGGAGGTTGAGGCTATGACTGCACAGAGCGAGTCTGCTGATTTTTGGGATACTCCAAAGGAGGCAGAGTTGTTCTTAAAGAGATTGTCTGCCGTAAAGTATTGGGTTACGGCAATAGATAATATTCAGAAAGAGATAGATGACTATGAGGTACTTGAGATGATGATTAGTGAGGAGTCTTACAATGAGGGCGAGAATCAGATGCAGGAGGAGCTTGAGGGGCAGCATGGCAAGGTAAACAGACTGTTGGAGGAGTTGGAAACCCGTAGCATGCTGGGAGAGGAGGGGGATAATCTTGGCGCATTACTTAAGATAAATTCAGGTGCCGGCGGCACTGAGAGTAACGATTGGAGTGCCATGTTGCTTAGGATGTACACACGTTGGGGGGAGCGGAATGGCTATAAGGTTAATGTTCACGAGGTTCTGGATGGAGATGAGGCCGGGATAAAATCTGCTGTAGTTGAGTTTGAGGGGGAGTACGCGTACGGTTATCTTAAATCGGAGAACGGGGTACACAGGCTTGTGCGTATATCTCCGTTTAACGCGCAGGGAAAGAGACAGACAACATTTTCGAGTGTTTTTGTATATCCGTTGGTAGATGAGAGTATTGAGATTGTCATAAATCCAAGCGATTTGGAATGGGATACTTTCCGTTCCAGCGGAGCAGGTGGGCAGAATGTAAACAAGGTTGAGACAGGTGTACGTGTAAGGCATATTCCAACCGGCATTACGGTAGAAAATACAGAGACGCGTTCGCAGTTAGATAACAGACAGAATGCTTTAAGGATACTTAAATCTCATCTGTATGAGATGGAGCTTGAAAAGAAACGCCAAAAACAGGCAGAGTTGGAGGGGCAGAAGAAGAGGATAGAGTGGGGTTCGCAGATAAGAAGCTATGTGCTTCACCCATATAAAATGGTAAAGGATCTTAGAACAGGGTGTGAGACAACCGATACAACAGCTGTGTTAGATGGAGACCTTAATGAGTTTATGAGGATGTATCTGCTTAATAATGTGAGAAAAACAGAGTAATTATTACAATCAATAAAAACATAAGAGGTTATGGATTTTGAATATAACGAGATGTTCCCAATGGGTCCCGATAAGACCGAGTATCATCTCCTTACAAAGGATTATGTCTCTACAACTCAATTTGAGGGAAAAGAGATAGTCAGAATTAATCCGGAGGGACTTAGACTGCTTGCCCGTCAAGCCTTTCACGATGTGGCATTTATGCTTCGTCCTGCACATAATGAGCAGGTGGCAAAGATTCTCAGCGATCCGGAGGCAAGCCAGAATGACAAAGCTGTAGCAATTACAATGTTGCTTAATGCTCAGGTTGCATCGGGAGGACAATTACCTATTTGTCAGGATACAGGTACTGCAACAATCGTTGCAAAGAAGGGCCAGAATGTCTATACAGGCGGAGGCGATGCTGCAGCTCTTTCGCATGGGGTATTTGATATTTATACAACAGATAATCTGCGCTATTCGCAGAATATCCCGTTGGATATGTATAAGGAGAAGAATACAGGCTGCAATCTTCCTGCGCAGATAGATATTTATGCAACGGACGGCAATGAGTATAAATTTCTCTTTGTGGCAAAGGGTGGCGGTTCTGCGAACAAGACCTATCTTTTCCAAGAGACCAAGGCTCTTATTACTCCAGATAAATTGGAGAAATTCCTTGTTGAGAAGATGAGGACACTTGGAACTGCAGCTTGTCCTCCATATCATATTGCCTTTGTGATTGGCGGAACATCTGCAGACCTTAATCTTAAAACGGTCAAGTTGGCATCTACTCACTATTACGATGAGTTGCCGACACAGGGCTCTGAGAAGGGTAACGCATTCAGAGATGTAGAGATGGAGAAGAGGTTGCTTAGGGCTGCACATAATCTTGGGATAGGCGCTCAGTTTGGGGGTAAATATTTTGCACATGATATTAGAGTGGTGCGTCTTCCGCGTCATGGTGCATCGTGTCCTGTAGGAATGGGGGTAAGCTGTAGTGCGGACAGAAATATAAAGGGTAAGATTAACAGGGATGGTATCTGGTTGGAGACTTTAGACAACAATCCTGCAAGACTTATTCCTGCTGAGTATAAGAGCGGTTCAAAGCATACATCCGGTGTTCATATAAACTTGGACAGACCAATGAAAGAGGTACTTGCAGATCTTACCAAGTATCCCGTATCTACGTTTCTTCTGTTAGACGGTACAATCATAGTAGGAAGGGATATAGCTCATGCCAAGTTGAAAGAGCGTATAGATAAGGGGGAGGGACTTCCTCAGTATGTGAAGGATCATCCAATCTACTATGCCGGCCCTGCTAAAACACCTAAGGGGATGCCAAGCGGCTCGTTTGGCCCTACCACAGCCGGACGTATGGATAGCTATGTTAATCTGTTCCAGGAGAATGGCGGTAGCATGATAATGATTGCC
Source organism: Acutalibacteraceae bacterium (assembly GCA_963636615.1). Lineage (GTDB taxonomy): Bacteria > Bacteroidota > Bacteroidia > Bacteroidales > UBA932 > Egerieousia. Next base: position 12,729 of record CAVHKR010000008.1, read on the forward strand.
AAAGGTAACCGCAGTAAGGATGTTACAGATGCTTGTGCCAAACATGGTGGTTTTTATCTTGGAAGCATAGGTGGTCCTGCTGCCATTCTTGCAAAGGAGAATATTCTAAGTGTTGAATGTCTTGAGTATCCGGAGCTTGGCATGGAGGCAATCTGGAAGATAAAAGTAAAGGATTTCCCGGCATTTATTCTTGTAGATGATAAAGGAAACGATTTCTTTAGTCAGATACGTCCGCTCAATTGCGCAGAATAGAGTAAATTAAGGGGTGTAAGGAAATTTGGTACAGAGAAAACGAGGAGGATAGCCTGTTACAATTTTTGGCTACCCTCCTCGTTGTATAAAACATTCTGTTTTAAAGGGGGTGCAGTCTATCTCTCAATAGTCTGTTCTCTGTCCGGACCTAAAGATATTATGCTTACAGGAATCCCAAGTTCTTTCTCTATAAACCTTACGTAGTTCATGAATTCAAAAGGAAGCTCCTCCTCCTTCTTTATGTTGGTAAGGTCTTTCTTCCATCCTTTGAACTCTTTGTAAACCGGTTCAACCTTTGCGTATGTGTCGTATGGAACCTGATTGGTTTCAACTCCATCTACTTTGTATGCTGTTGCAATCTTAATGGTGTCAAATGTGTCAAGTACATCTGCTTTCATCATTATAAGATTGGTAACACCGCTTAGCATTATGGCATATTTAAGCGTAACAAGGTCTAACCATCCGGTTCTGCGCGGACGACCTGTAGTGGCTCCAAACTCAAACCCTTTCTGTCTTAGTTCCTCGCCCGTAGCGTCATTGAGTTCTGTTGGGAATGGGCCGCTGCCAACTCTTGTGCAGTATGCCTTAAAGATACCGTAAACAGAGCCTATCTTTCCCGGAGCAACCCCCAGGCCTATGCAAGCCCCAGCGCATGTTGTCGAGGATGAGGTTACAAATGGATACGAGCCAAAGTCTATATCCAACATTGAGCCTTGTGCCCCCTCTGCAAGAATCTTTTTGTTGTCTGTCAAGAATCTGTTTACAACATACTCCCCATCTATAAGGTTAAACGAACGCATATACTCTATTGCCTCAAGCCACTCTGCTTCATGCTCCTCTGCGTTGTATTCAAAGTCATATTGCTTTAGAAATACTTTGTGCTTGTTTTTAAGTGCGGTGAATCTTTCTGCAAAGTCTGCTGTTAAGATGTCGCCTACACGTAAGCCGTTTCTTCCTGTCTTGTCCATATAGGTAGGGCCTATCCCTTTAAGGGTTGAGCCAATTTTTGATTTACCTTTTGAGGCTTCGGATGCTGCATCTATTATTCTGTGTGTAGGCAGAATGAGATGTGCTTTCTTCGAAATCATAACGCGCTCTCTTACAGGAACATCCATTGCTTCTATCTCCTCACATTCATGCTTGAAGATAATTGGGTCTATAACAACACCGTTGCCAATCACATTAACTGCTCCTTTGCGGAAAACCCCTGATGGAACGCTGTGAAGGACAAAATTTTTATCCTCAAAATGAAGAGAGTGACCCGCATTAGGGCCTCCTTGAAATCTTGCAACAACAGGATAGGACGCAGCAAGCACGTCAACAATCTTGCCTTTGCCCTCGTCTCCCCATTGAAGGCCAAGAACTACATCAACTTTCATGTTCAGTTTTATAATTTTATTGTGCTATAAAAATTTAGAATGAAAAACCTGATAACCTTATTTTTAGAATGGCAGATCGTCTGAACCGTCTCCATCATCTGCAAAATTCACAGGTGCAGATACAGGTTGCTGGTTTGGTTGTTGATATCCCCCTGCCGGTGCAGCACTCTGCACATTGCTTGCAGGATTGTCTGTTTTTTTGCCTAACAGCCTGATATTGTCTGCAATTATCTCAGTGGTGTATCTGGTCTGCTGGTTCTGATCTTGCCATTGTCTGTAACGAATCTTCCCTTCAACCATAATTTGAGTACCTTTCTTTATGAACCTTTCGGCCACATCTGCATTTGAGCCCCAGCATACAATGGTATGCCACTCTGTCTGATCTACCCAGTTGCCGGTTTTATCTTTAGCTCTATCACTTGTGGCAAGTGAAAAGTTTGCCACTGTTCCCCCCGAAGGCAAGTGTCTTACATCTGGATCCTTGCCCACATTTCCAATTAAAATTACCTTGTTGAATGACATAACATCTATTTTAACAATTAACTCTCAAATGTAGATATAATTTTTAAGATACTGCGTAAAAAGTTATCAACAATTCGGTAATCTTAAGTAACCACCAAAGAGGGCTGTGGCAGAACTGTTAGAAATTAAAGGCTACGCTGCCTTTAATTAAGGGCGTTGCGCATAGATTCTATACAAGGTTTTGTGCCGGTAAAGATTTTAAATGCATATATGGCTTGTCTAAGCAGCCATTCCCGGCCGGAGATATAAAGGTCTTGATTCTTGTATAGTGTTGAGAATGCCGGATTTGCATAATTTGCCTCCAATACAGGTTGAGGGTTGGCTAAAAGCTGTTCCCGTATATTGTCTGCATCTTTTGGGATGGTGTAAATAACCATATCGGTAGTTGATAATATTGTAGAGACTGTATTGTTATCGCTTATGCTACAATAAGATGCTAATGTAGGAGTTGCGTTTTGCCTATGAAAGAGGGAGTTTATGCCAGAGCATAAACTGCTTGCATCTGTCCTGTTTATTATGCTTAGCTGTATTCCACAGTCTGCAACGGCCATAGCTGCTGCTTTTCCTGCTCCCCCTGCCCCTATCACTGCTATGTGGTTAAGTCTTTTTTGTTTCCCAACAATCTCTATTATTGCCTTGACTCCCAAGTAATCTGAATTATATGAACGCAGCTCCATCTGTTCTCTATCTTTTACCAATATGTTGGCGCAACGGAGAAAAGAGGTTATTTTGTCGGGAAGAAAAATATAATCTTTTTCTTTGAAAAGTTTCATGACTTCAGGGCTGAACAGCTGCTCCTTAAAGGGCGCAGTTATGTTTATTCCGCTGTAGTTGCCGTTAATGAAGCAGGTGAGGGCTTCTGTTATATTCTCCTTTTGGATTAGGGTATATGTAGATTTCTGCAACTCTTTCTCCGGACTGTTGCTGTATGCAGCCTTGAACAGCGCAGGGCTTTTTGAGTGCGAGATGGGATTTCCTATGAGCGCAAAATGTGGCATTGCTGTATATTTTAATGTGAAAAATCTTTTAATGATGTAATCTTGCGGTGTCTGTAAACGAATATTGCAATGCAGAAATAAACGGCACATTGCATAAACAGTACTGTCAGTTCGGGGCTGATTGTATGGAACGAAGCTCCTAGGGTGTTGAGCTTTACAAAGAGTTTTATAAAAGGGGATGACGGGAACAGGTAGTAGAACAGGTTGCTCCAGAACCATGGTATCTGATTGGCGGGGAATGACATTCCCGATATAAATATAAGTCCTACGGAGAAGAAAGGCACATACAGCATTACTCGTTCCCTGTCTCTAAAGAAAAAGGAACAGGCGCATGCCATGAATCCTGTTGCAAGCAGAAACAAAAGTGCAGAGGAGAAGATTAGCCATTGGTTGCCTAATGTGGGGAGCTTGAATATTATTGGGTACAGCCCTAAAAGACAGAATGATATTCCCCAGAACCCAAGTACAAACGGGGCTACGTCTTTAAACAGGGAGAATACGGCACTATATGCTACCTTGTTTGCATCTGTCCTGTTTCTGTTTACCATAGAAGCAGTGACTGCATCCGAATGCAATGCGACTTTACCGCTGCTTGTAAGGAGCGTTTCGGTGCGGCTGCCAAGGAAGTTGCCAAATGTAATAAGCATTATCTGAAACAGGATAAGTGTCATTACAATTGGTAGCAGGAATGAGCCGTATCCGCTGTTCTGGTTGTAAAGGGCTGTGCCTTTGATGTGTACAGATGGGGCGGATGAGAGTGCCACCAAGGTCGCAGGGGGCAGGGTCTTGATTATCTCCTGTCTGTAATCATCATTCAGTTTCTGTACGGCACCGTTAGAGGCTGCCTGCATGTTAAGATAGTAGAGGAACGTTGTTGTAGTTTTGTAGAACATTATTGTTCCGCTTTCACCGTTTGTTACCTTCTCCTCAAAATCGGGAGGAATATATATTATTCCGCGAACTTTATGACTTTTCATAAGTTCTTTGGCCTCGTTAAAGCCAACAGAGGAGCATGCAACATTTACAGCCTGTGTTGCATCTATATATGAGATATATTTGCGGCTCATGTGTGTGTTCGATTTGTCTACAACGGCTACCGGAATCTCTGTAATTATGTTGGGGTCGTACAGCATGTTGTAAATTATTCCGTATCCGTATGTTCCGCCAATCATGAGTATGGCCAACGTATAGATTACAGGGACGGATTTGGTATAGTTGGAACCTTTCTTCTCTGTAGATGCCTCTTTAAGTATCCTCTCCAGTCTTGGCAGCATTAGCAATGCAGCCAGTACAAAGGCAAGCAGTGCGGCAAAATATACCCATGAGTGCTCTAATCCTATATAGTTATACATAAGATTGTGCTGTATCTCTGTAAAATATCTTACTGGGAACAGGTGTGAGAACCATTGGAAAATGGGATACATCTGGTCTGTAGGGAAGGTGACTCCGCTGAGGGTTGCTCCAAGCGCTCCGGCAAGAGATGCTATGCTTATTGCTATGCTCATTCGGGGAATACCGATGGCAATAATCATTGCCAATGATGTGGTGGCAAGTACAAAGAGAACACTTGAAACTGTTACCATGGTGGGAGAGGAGGCACACGGAATATCGAGAAATACAAAGAATATATAGTTTGCCAATAGGGTTTCAGACAGGAAGATACCTATAAGTATATACACTTTTTCAAGCACCTTGTGCAGGTTGCTCTCCAACCCGCTCTGTATGGTTTTGCCAACAGTGTACACAATGAGAGTAAGTATGATAATCTGAAAGAATACAAAAAAGAATGGATATGATATAAAGGTTGTATAGTTGAGGTTGGGGTTTCCTATTGCCGCAGCTTTAAGTGTTGCCGGCATTACAACAGCTTTGGCCATACTCTCGTCCAAACCGCTGCCAACTACCCGTTCTGCTATAAAGTGAGCTTTGTACATGCTAAGTACCGTGGTAAATGCACGGTTAACCTCTCCTCCGGTAGCCAATGTCCCATAATGAAAATAGAAATTGAGTACCGGTTCCTTTTTGCTGTACAGGTCTTTCTCGTAATTGCTTGGGATAACAAAATATCCATATATATCCATCCTTTGCATAGCTTTTCTTGCCTGATGTTCATCAATATAGTGATACTGCTGTGCAAGATTGAAACTTGGCGATGCCTGTACCATCCTTATAACCTCTCTGCTTTCTGCTGAATTGTCCTTGTCAACTACACCAACAGGAAGGTTCTCCAACTGTCCGTTCCCAAATACTGTGGTTAGAAACAGCAGTGAGAACAGAGGCAGAAGAATGGCTAATGTTATAGATAATTTATTCTCTTTCCAAAGTCTGTACATTGCAAATCAATTAGATTTTTTCCTGAACACAAAATACAGCTTCTTAGTTCCGTTTTGAGCGTGGAACGTCTATTAATACGCTCATTCCCGGCCTTAGTCCCTTTTTGATATACTCCTTATCTACCGGGGTGGCTTTAACCTTGAATGTTGCCATGTCGTAGGTGCCGGATTGTCTGGTTGAACGCCATGTGGCATAACTGCCAAGGGGACTTATGTAGAATATTCTGAACTCAACATCCTCTTCATCTATTGCAGGTACGTTGCCTTTGAATGTTCCTCCCATTTTGAACTGTGGAAGGTACTCCT
>CAVHKR010000009.1:0-18249 GCA_963636615.1 Acutalibacteraceae bacterium
GATTGAGAGGGAGGGAGTTTGAGGTAGGTATTAACTATAAGTTTTAGTAGTTTTGTGCCATGAAACCTAACATGAAAAGATTCAAGTATATAAGCGCATCGGTCATTGTCATACTTATACTTTTGGCAGCAGTCCAGCTCCTGTGGCTCAGGGAGATGTATAGCGCAAAACTGGCAGATTTCAACTACATAGTAAAATCTGCTATAACAGATGCTGCATACGAGAACTATGTAGAGAGAGAATATGTAAAGCAGGATGAAGCCTTTAAAAAACAGATACAAGACGCCCTCTTAAATGAGAGTGCAGGGAATATTAAATCTATAGAGATTGTTAATAGAGATGATGATGGCAAGATGATTATCTCCGTTGACAAAAAGGTTCCCAACTCAAACGCAACACAGAAAACCAGCATTACCCTTACCCTTTTGGAGACTCCCGATAAGGATGACTTTAACAGGTTCAATAAAGCTCTTCTTACAAAATTACGGGAACAGGGTGTTTATTCCTCATTCCGCTCATCGTTGCTCAATAATGAAAATGATACTGTGCTGTTTACAAAAGATATTGTGCCAGATTCAACAAAAAAACTATCAGCCGATTTATTGAAATTTGTCACAAACTATGTTAGAGTAGATAAACGCTCGCCTTCCAATAGGAATATATTGGTATTTTCAAGTACTGGAGGGGTCATGTTGGGCGGAAAAGGAACTTCTGCCCTCTCGGCTGTTGCTGCAGATAAAGAGACTTATTACTATCAAATAGAGATAGAGAATCCTTTTAACAACACCTTAAAGGATATTGCAGGAATAATAACCTCATCTGTGCTCATTATAGTTGTAATAGGACTAATGTTTCTCTACCTGCTAAAAACCATTGTCAGACAGAAACGGCTGGAGGAGATGAAGGACGATTTTACCCACAACATAACCCACGAACTCAAAACTCCTGTAGCTGTGGCATACGCTGCAAATGATGCCCTCCTTAACTACAATGCAGATGAAGATCCGCAGAAGAGAAAGAGGTATCTTGCAGTCATATCAACGCAGCTCAAAGCGTTGGAAGCCATGATAGAGCGTATTCTTTTGCTTACAAAGGAGAAAGAGAGAGGAATGCAACTCAATAAAGAGCAGTTCAGCCTGCCGGAACTTGTAGATGAGGTAAAGGAGGAGATGCTTTGCCACAGCGAGAATACAGAAAGGGAAGTTGAGATCAATACCAAAACAGAAAATTGTGGCAGTATCACCGCAGATCGTTTCCATTTGAAAAACATGCTGCTCAATTTGGTAGAAAACTCCATAAAATATTCCGGCAACAGCGTAAAGATAGAGATAGACTGCGGTTTAGATAACGGAAAACTTAAAATTATTGTGACAGACAACGGTAACGGCATATCCCCGGGAGCCATAAAATACATATTTGACAAATATTACCGTGAGAGCAGCGGAGACATTTACAATGTAAAAGGGGTTGGGCTTGGGCTCTATTACGTAAAGATGGTTGTTGCCGCGCATGAAGGAACCATAAATGTTGAGAGCCACTATAAAAAGGGGACAACCTTTAAAATTAATATTCCAATAATTTAATTTCCATCCCGATGAATACTCTAATAAAAGTGCTTTTAGTTGAGGATGAGCAGACATTGGCCGAGATAGTCAAAGAGACATTGGATTCAAACGGATTTGAAGTTACGCTTGAGTTTAATGGAGAAGATGCACTTCAGGCCATCCTGAACGGGCTTGACACAGACGTTATTGTATCAGATATCATGATGCCCAAGATGGACGGATTTACCCTTATGAAGGAGTTGGGCAGGCATGGGATAAGGATTCCGGTTCTTTTCCTTACGGCACGTTCAGACACAAACGATGTTGTAAAAGGGTTTGAATTGGGAGGGAGTGACTATCTTAAAAAACCGTTCGCCATTGCAGAACTCATAGCAAGGATACGTTCATTGGCGGGACGGTGCTCTCAAAAACAGAAAGAGAGGTTACCGGAGACAATAAAGATTGGGAGATATACTTTGGATGTTAGGACAAGGATGTTAAACTATGACATTGCCGGCACAAGCGAGTATGAGCAGACAGAGTTGCCGTACAGGGAGTGCGAGGTGCTGGCATACCTTGCAGTGCGCGTAAATGAAATAACCCCAACCTCCGATATACTAATACAGATTTGGGGAGATGACAGCTATTTCAACAGTCGCTCATTAAATGTCTATATAACAAAACTCAGGCACAAACTGCAGAAAGACAAAAAGGTCTCCATACTCAATATAAGAGGGGTAGGCTACAGGCTTGTGGTGGAGTAGTCGGATATTTGGGCTTCCCCGGTTTCTCAATAAGCAGCCTATTCATTTATAAAGAAAACCTTGTCTACAGGCTTGTCAAACTCCTCGCATGGAATCTCCTTAACCATCTGAAAAGGAAAGGCAACGCCCCATACCGGGCAGGTGAGTTTTGGCAGGAACCGGTCATAAAATCCTTTTCCACGTCCCATCCTATTCCCCTTGTAGTCAAAAGCAACGCCCGGAATGATTGCCAAGTCAATCTCAGAAGGCTCAACGGTTATGGCATCCTCCGTAGGCTCGCAAATTCCTTTGTATCCCTCCCTCAGTTTTTGAGGGTTGTACTCTTTAAGTACAAGATCCTCACCAACAACCAAAGGCAGCACAACCCTTTTGCCAAGCGAATGCCACTTAGCTATAAAAGCCTCTGTCTGTACCTCATCGGGAAGCGAAAAATAGATTAGGAAGGTACGGGCATATTTAAAATCAGGCTCTGCCTCCAATTTGGCAAGGGTAACCATAGATATGGTGTTCCTCTCCGCCATGCTCATCTCCTTTTTAAGTTCCTTTATCTTTTTTCTAAGCAGCTTCTTCTCATTTAAGACTGCCTCCTGCGGAGACAGCGGCTTTTGCAAAAAAATTTTTTTCATGATAACTCTACACTAATCTCTCTGCCACACCTTTAAAGGCATGGTAGACAGGCTCGTATTTAAGCGCGGCAGGTTCTCCCTCATCTCCGCTCTCTCTAATGCTCTGAACCAACGGTATCTGCCCAAGCATGGCAACACCATACTTTTCAGCCATCCTCCTACCTCCGTCCTTACCAAAGATATAGTACTTGTTGTTAGGAAGTTCCGCAGGGGTAAACCATGACATGTTCTCAACAAGACCCAAGATAGGTTTGTTCACATCCTTGTTGCGATACATGTTTATCCCCTTTTCAACATCGGCAAGAGCTACATCCTGAGGGGTTGTAACAATAACAGCACCTGTGAGGGGAATATCGTGAACAAGTGTTATGTGAATATCTCCTGTTCCGGGAGGCAGGTCTATAAGCAGAAAATCCAGCTTCCCCCATTTAACCTGCAATATCATCTGTTTAAGAGCATTGCATGCCATTGGACCTCTCCAGATTAGAGCCTGTTCAGGGGCGGCAAAGTAACCTATGCTCATCCATTTTACCCCATACCTCTCAACAGGGACAATAAGCTGCTTTACACAACTACCATGGCGGTTTGCAACTCCCTGCTTAGAGAGGTTTTCGGCAGTGCCGTCATCTGTATAGCCATCCTCATAAACGAACTCTACATTGGGAATCTCCCCCTCTGTGTGGGTCATCTTTGGAATAGAGGGACCATAGACATCAGCATCTGCAAGTCCAACCTTATAACCCATCTTTGCAAGGGTTATTGCAAGATTCACGGAAACCGTAGATTTTCCAACGCCCCCCTTGCCGGAAGCAACAGCTATTATCTTGCCCACCTCTCCAAGATCATCCCCGGTAAGGTCGTTTATATTGGTCCCTTTCTGTGCAGCCTTTTCTCTCACAAGCTCCATAATACGTATTGTAGCACCGGGATAGGCCGCTTGCAGGGCTGTTTCGCATGCCTTTTTAACCTCTCCACCAAGAGCATCGGGAGCTTTAAATACAAGTTTGAGCTTAACCTTTTCAATCTTGCCATCAGAAGATTGCTCTATTTTGGCATCCTCTATAAGCCCAAGATCCACCACACTCTTGTCGTAAGCGGGGTGGATCACAGTTTTAAGAATATCTAAAACCTCTTTCATTGTAAGGGTATTTAAGGCAGCTTATTTAGCCAGCTTCATCTCATCTATCAGATAGCCTGCTCCGCCAAATTTATCTATAATGAACAGTACATACCGCACATCAACATTTATACATCTCTGCAACTCAGGCTCAAAGATAACGTCACCGCTCATTGCCTCCCAGTTGCCGTCAAATGCAAGGCCAAGGAGCTCCCCTTTATCGTTAAGTACAGGGCTTCCCGAATTACCTCCGGTAATATCGTTGTTAGAGAGGAATGCTACAGGGAGTTTGCCGTTTGGCATTGCATACTTTCCGTAATCTTTATTCTTCCAAAGCTCTTTCAGTTTTGCAGGAACAACAAACTCAAAATTGGTTGAATCCTCCTTCTCCATAACACCGTCTAAAGTAGTATAGTAGCCATATACAACGGCATCTTTAGGTGAGTATGGCAATACGCTGCCGTATGTCACTCTCAATGTGAAGTTTGCATCGGGATACATAGGCTTGTCTCCTCCCATCTCCATAATACCTGCAACGTATGCCGTTTTAGCCTCGTCTAACTCCTTTATCCCCGCTTCAACAGCCGGTGCAAGCTTGTAGTTCATTCTCAGAAGATCTTTTCTTAAACGGTAAGCAGGATCTTTGGTGAGGTCTACTCCATCTTTCTCTGCCTGCGTAAGTTTCTCTGCACTTGTGTACACAGAGTTGCTGTACAGCCAGTCTACATATTTATCTATACTTCCGCCAAAATCGCTGTCAATGGTTTTATATACATCCAACAGATATTTGGGAGCAACACTCTCTTTATATATCTTAAGCATGGCTGCCGCCAATTTCTTGTCTGTAGTTACAGAGTAATCTTTATAGAAAGCATTCTTTCTCTCTCCGGCATAGTGAGCAGATGTAGCCCTTGTCAATTCAATTGAGAATGGAGCCTCGAACATATAACGGTAAGTGTATATTGCCTCTTTTCTATTGGCAACGACCTTCTTTATGGTCTCTAAGGCTTTGCCGTATCTCTCTATCCTCTCAGGGTCTTTGTTAACCCACTCCGTAAACTTAGCCTCCTCTGCAGCCCTTCTCTCAATAACCTTAAGTTTGTTAAAGGTCTCATCCATTCCTATCCATTTTTTCCATCCGTTAGATGAGCCGGAGAACTTGCTTGCATACTGGATATTAACCTTAGGATCTGCTAACATATCCTCTCTCCATATCTGCTGTTTTACAGTTCTCACCTTAATTGCAACAGGGTTAATGGTATGCTGGGTTTCGTCAGCTTCGTATGAGGTCATAAAGCGAGTGGTTCTGCCGGGGAAGCCCATAATCATAGCATAGTCATTCTCTTTAACGCCCTTTAAAGAGATAGTGAGAGACCTTTTAGGGGTGTAAGGCACATTATCCTTTGAATATGCGGCCGGATTGTTGTTCTTGTCTGCATACACCCTGAACACAGAGAAATCACCTGTATGTCTTGGCCACATCCAGTTATCTGTATCGCCGCCGAACTTTCCTATAGATGAAGGCGGAGCACCAACAAACCTGATATCCTTAAAAGTCCTTGATGTTATAAGGTAGTACTGATTACCTGCATAGAAACTGGTGACAACAGCATCGAGAGTAGAATCTGCGGCAACAGCCTCCTTTTCTAACTTTTCCTTTATCTCCTGATATGCCTTATCTTTACCTTTATCTGTCTTGGCCTTTGCCAAAGCCTTTTCTATCTGAGCAGTAACATCTGTAAACCTGTCTATGAATGTAACAGACAGCCCCTTTACCGGAAGCTCCTCAGATAGGTTCATAGCCCAGTAACCATCATTAAGATAGTCATGCTCAACAGAACTGAGTGCCTGTATAGCACCGTATCCGCAGTGGTGGTTGGTAAACAGCAACCCTTTATCAGATACGATTTCACCGGTACAGCCACCTCCAAACTGCACAATGGCATCTTTCAGGGAGGCGTTATTGAAATCATAAATCTCCTTGGCCGACAATTTTAGCCCAAGATCCTGCATCTTGTTTATATTAAGTTTCTGGAGCAGAGGCAGCAGCCACATCCCTTCATCTGCCTTTAGCGGTACCTGTGCAAACATGAGCGCAGATACCAGAACTACAGCTAATTTCTTCATATTTTTAATGTTTAAAAAGATTATCAATATATTTGAACTTAAAAGCGCAAATATAATGAATATCTTAATAGTTCCCGACAAATTTAAAGGAAGCCTAACAGCGTTCGAAGCGGCCAATGCAATGGCAGAGGGGATTAAGGAAGCATACAACAACAGATGCTCTCATAATACCCCTTTGCACATACAGCTGCTCCCAATGGCAGATGGCGGAGATGGCAGTCTGGCTATAGTTGAACAGCAGTTTGGAGGAAAGAGGATAGGATGCAGGCTACATGATCCGTTGGGAAGAGTTATAACGGCAGATTATCTGTTGAACGGGGATGAAGCATTTATAGAGATGGCTGCAATAAGCGGCCTTGAACTGCTTAAAGCGGAGGAGCGCAATCCGCTTCTTACCTCAACATACGGATTAGGAGAGGCAATAAAGGATGCCTGTGAAAGGGGTGCAAAAAAAATCTCCCTCTCCATAGGCGGAAGTGCCACCAACGATTGTGGGGCAGGGATGTTACAGGCATTGGGAATGACAGCTGTACTGCAAAGCGGAGGTGTTGAAGAAAACTCAGAGATAATAACAGGCGGAGATCTGCAGAATATAAAATTGGTCAATCTCTCTGCCGTGCATGAGTTTACAGACCGCTATAAAGTGACATTCAAGGCAATCTGCGATGTAGACAATCCTCTGCTTGGTCCCGATGGTGCCACATACATATATTCCGGGCAGAAAGGGGCAGGCAAGGAGATGCAGGAGGTGTTAGAATGCGGAGTGCGGAACTTTGCGCAGCTAACAGACCAATACCATAATAAAGGCTCTATGTTTGCCGGAGCAGGGGCGGCCGGGGGAGTAGGTTACGCACTGCATGCGCTTCTTGGGGCGGAACTTGTTAGAGGAAGCCGGTTTTTTGCAGACCTTAATAATTTGGAGGAGATGGTGCAACTCTCAGATATGGTATTTACCGGAGAGGGTTGTTTAGATGAGCAAAGTTTTAACGGCAAGGTAATTGGAGCTGTGTTAGACAGATGCAGGAGGTATAAAAAGAGATTATATATACTTTGCGGTATCTCAAGGGTGCAGAAAGAACCATGCAACACCAAGATTTTTACATTGAGTTCAGTCTCTCAGAACATGCAGGATTCAATAGAAAATGCCTACGAATATCTGAGGGGAATTACCTGTAATATTTTTTCAGAAGAAATAGCAACTTAAAGGTGTAAAAATATAATATATAGGTTGGCTATAAGCAAGGTTGTTATCCATTTACTTTGTAACTGATAAATAGTAGTAGCCGCCTATGGGAAAAGATGCCATCATAAAGAGGAGAATATCATATCTGCGAAGAGGAAAGAAACTGTCGCAAGAGAAGATGGCACAATCTCTAAAAATATCGCTTAATTCATACAGGAAATTAGAGGCAGGTCCAACGAGGCTCATTAATCAGTACGTAGAGCAGATAGCCTCTCTGTTAGATGTATCTCCCGATTATCTTCTGTCTGATAGCGGAATAGAGCAATCTTACGACATCCGTGCAAGGATGGAGGCTCTTATGAATGAGAATATTAAGCTCAGGGCACAGATAGATGATCTTACCGCTGAGATTGCCACCCAGACAGAACTTCTTAGACAGTACACAAAAACAGGGAAATAAGGGGGGTCTCTTTTTCAACAGCAATAAAAGTCATAAATTTGCACCTATGAAAGGGGTTTCGAGTCTAATTGGTTATATGTTTCCCAATGTTGTAGAGGCAGGGTGCGACGAGGCTGGTAGAGGGTGTCTTGCAGGGCCTGTAGTGGCTGCCGCAGTAATTCTTCCGCATGATTTCTGCCATCCTCTCTTAAATGATTCAAAACAGCTCACACAACGGAACAGAGAGCTTCTAAGGCCGTATATAGAGGAAAACTCGCTCTCTTGGGCCGTCTGTTTTGTAGATGCGCAGGAGATAGACAGAATAAATATCTTGCAGGCATCTATAACTGCCATGCAGAGGGCTTTGGATAAACTGTCTGTTGAACCGGAGCATATAATTGTAGATGGTAACAGATTTAGGGAATACCGTGCTTTATCGGGAAGGACAATACCGTATCACTGCATAGTAAAGGGGGATTCCAAATATGCTTCAATAGCTGCCGCTTCTGTATTGGCAAAGACGCACAGAGATGAGTATATGAAAAAATTGGCGCAGGAATATCCGGTCTATGACTGGGGGAATAACAAGGGCTACCCAACAAAAAAACATAGGAGAGCCATCTCTGAATATGGTGTAACGCCGTATCATAGAATAACTTTTACACTGCTTGGCAATGACGATAACGAGCCGTCTCTTTTTTAGAATGCCGGTTATATAAATTTGTGCCCGGTAAAATCATTGATTTTATAAATATTTTTTCTTAATTTTGAAATCTGCCTGTTCGTTTTAAGACATCTTGCAGAGAGAGTGAAAAATATTAACATATAAAGTATATAACTAAATAACAGTAAAAAAGATATGAAAACTTACAACACCCAGAATGTGAGGAATATAGTCCTCCTTGGAAGCTCTAAGTCCGGGAAAACCACTCTTGCCGAAACAATGATGTTTGAAGGAAAAATCATAGATAGAAGAGGAACAGTAGAGGCAAAGAATACCATAAGTGACAATACGGAGATAGAGCAGATTTACCAGCGTTCAATATTCTCCACTCTATTGTATACAGAATTTAAGGATACAAAATTCAATATTATAGATACTCCCGGTTCAGATGACTTTGTAGGTGGTGTTTATTCTGCATTCTCTGTAGCCGAGAACGGTGTGCTTATAGTTAATGCAACACAAGGTGTTGAGGTTGGAACAGAAATCTTTGCAAGACATGCGCAGAAGCATCAGAAACCGCTTATTGTTGGGGTTAACCAGTTGGATTCAGAGAAAGCGGACTGGCATGCCACAATAGATTCTTTAAGGCAGGCTTTTGGCAACAAGATAGTTTTGATTCAGTTCCCTGTAAATGCAGGAGCATCTTTCAATCAGTTTGTAGATGTGCTGAAAATGAAGCTGTACACCTTTACAGATGAGAACGGAACACGTCAGGAGGCAGATATTCCTGCCGAGTATGCAGACGAGGCTGCAGAGTTACACCAGCAGTTGATAGAGATGGCTGCCGAAAATGACGAGAATCTGATGGAGGCGTTCTTTGACAAGGGGAAACTTACCGAGGACGAGATTAGGGCAGGCCTTAAGATAGGGATGAGAAAGGGGGATATTATGCCTGTATTTTGTTTGTCGGCAAAGAAAGATATTGGAGTAAAGAGGCTTATGGAGTTTACAATCAATACCTGTCCAAGTCCAGATATGTGTACCAATAAACTTGTAGATGGTACCGAGGTTAAGGTAGACTCAAACGGCCCTACATCTCTGTTTGTCTATAAGACAGGGTTGGAGCAGCATCTTGGAGAGGTAACATACTTTAAGGTTATGTCCGGCAAGCTGACAGAGGGGATGGATCTTGTAAACCCTGTTAACGGGAACAAGGAGCGTATCTCAATTATCTATGCATCGGCAGGTAAGAAGAGAGAGAAGATTTCAGAGGTTTGTGCAGGAGATATAGCATGTACGGTAAAGCTTAAAAGTGTTAAGACCAATCAGACATTGAACGCTGCCGGCTGTGACTGGGAATTTGCCCCTACACAGTTCCCTGCCCCTAAATTCCGTACAGCAATCAAGGCTAAGGAGGAGAAGGATGATGAAAAACTTAGCGAAATCCTTAACAGGGCAAGTGCAGAGGATCCAACCATTATAGTAGAGTATTCAAAAGAGCTGAAGCAGACAATCCTTAGCGGACAGGGTGAGCACCACATAAATATCCTAAAATGGCAGATTAACAATGTTCATAAATTGGAGATAGATCTGTTTGCTCCAAAGATTCCATACAGAGAGACCATTACAAAGGTGGCAAGGGCAGACTACAGACATAAGAAACAGTCCGGTGGAGCAGGTCAGTTTGGAGAGGTGCATATCATTATCGAGCCATATACAGAGGGGATGCCTCAGAATAATAAGTTTAAGGTAGACGGGCAGGATTATGTGCTTAACATTAAGGGCAAGGAGGAATATCCGCTTGAGTGGGGAGGAAAGTTGGAGTATTATAACTGTATAGTTGGAGGTGCCATTGATGCCAGATTCATGCCTGCAATTCTTAAAGGTATTATGGAGAAGATGAATGAAGGCCCTCTTACAGGTTCGTATGCGCGAGACATAAAGGTGTATGTCTATGATGGTAAGATGCACCCGGTAGATTCAAATGAGATGGCGTTCAAGCTTGCTGCAAGAAATGCCTTTAAAGAGGCGTTCAAGAAGGCTGGTCCAAAGATTATGGAACCTATCTACAATATAGAGATTCTTGTACCGTCAGACTGTATGGGAGATGTTATGTCAGACCTTCAGAATCGCAGAGGACTAATAGAGGGAATGAACAGTGAGAAGGGCTTTGAGGTACTTAAAGCAAGGGTTCCATTGGCAGAGCTTTACAAATATTCTACAACTCTCAGTTCGCTTACAAGCGGAAGAGCAACTTTCACAATGAGTTTTGCAGATTATCAGCAGGTGCCTGCAGATGTTCAGGAGAAGCTGCTTAAAGCTTATGAAGCAAGTGAAAAAGAGGAGTAGTATCTTATAAAGGAAAGAGGTGATAGTCTGCAACAATATAAACAGGTCTTTTGGACAACTCAAGGTTCTTAAAGATATTAATCTTAGAATCAACAAGGGAGAGGTTGTCTCCATTGTAGGAGCCAGTGGGGCTGGGAAATCTACATTGTTGCAGATTATGGGTTCATTACTTCCTCCAAGTAGTGGCAATGTAGTGATAGATGGAACTGATATATGTATGCTAAAAGGGGACAATTTGGCTTCCTTTAGAAACAGCAAGATAGGTTTTGTATTTCAGTTCCATCATCTCTTGCCAGAATTTACTGCTTTGGAAAATGTGATGTTGCCGGCTCAGATCTACAACAGTAACAACAAAGAAAAAAAGAGGGAGTCGGATATAAGGGAGTGGGCAACAAGACTGTTGTCAGACATGGGGCTTGGGGAGCGTTTGGAGCACAAGCCAAAGGAGTTGAGCGGTGGCGAACAACAGAGGGTAGCTATTGCAAGGGCGTTGATAAACAACCCGGCAGTACTCTTTGCCGATGAGCCATCGGGAAATTTAGACAGCAGAAACAAGGCAGAACTGCATGACCTCTTTTTTAGGTTGAGGGATAAATTGGGGCAGACCATTGTAATAGTTACGCATGAGCGTGAATTAGCCGGAATGAGCGATAGAATATTTGAGATGAAGGATGGCCGGCTTTAGATTCAAAAAATTTAAGATAGAGCAGGAGCGCACGGCAATGAAGGTGAATACAGATGGGGTGCTCCTTGCTGCATGGATGAATATTCTGCCTTCAGACAGCAGTTTTCTTGATATTGGAACGGGAACCGGAGTATTGGCTCTAATCTGTGCTCAACGACTGGATGAGATGCATAACTGTGCAGCAGTGGATGGCGGTTGCATGCGGGGTTTTGGAGTTACAGGTTTAGAGATAGATGGCAATGCGTACGCAGATGCTGTGGAGAATGTCTCCGCTTCGCCATGGCCGTGGGTGAATGTGCTGCATATTGCATTGCGAGATTATACTCCGCCTCATAATAACAGATTTGACCTTATCTTTACCAATCCCCCATATTTTATACACTCCCTTAAAAGTATGGGAAGTGAACTCTCCAAAGCTAAACATACAGATACACTGTCGCAGATGGATCTGCTTAACAATACGTTGAGACTTTTGAAAGCAGGGGGGAGGTTGGCTATGATTCTTCCTGTGACAGAGGGGCGAGAGTTTATAAGGAAAACAGAGTTTGTGGGAAAGCATGGAGCCGAGACTCTAAATCTTATACGAATCTGCGAGGTATACAGCGTTGAGCACAAGCCGGCAAAAAGGCTGCTTATGGAGTTTGTAAAGGGGAGGAATGGAGCCAATGCAGAGATAGAGAAAGAAAAGCTCGTAATCTGCGGTGCAGACAACGAGCCTTTTAGAAGATTGATGTTCAACTACTACCTTTAAAACCGGAAGTCTAATCCCGTTTCTCTTTTAGCTGTCTTATAAGCTGTTCTCTAAATTTTTCCTCGGCACTTATAAGTTTGGCTGTCTTTCTAACTGGCAGTATGCTGCTCATTTTGGCAAACATCTCATCCATTATTTCAAACTCCTTTTTGCTTAGAGAAAAATATCTCTCCATTAGTTCCTTTATTGCAGCATCGGAGACCTTCTCTGTAGAATTCAATGTTTTATTAAGGTTTTTCAGTGCTACTTTTGCATTTCTATGGGCATCCATCCGCTGTTTCCAGAAGCTGTTGTAGAGCGGCCAGAACTTCTCCGCCTCACTCGGTGTCAGATCCAGGTATTCTGTAAAGAAAGCTATCTTCTTGGCCTGAACCATCTCTTTCATATCCTGATGACTTCTCTCCTGTCTGCCTTGCTCCTCTTTTTGATCTCCTTTTATAGCAGATTGGTTGCATGATGCACAATCTGTATGTTGGGCAAAAAGGGTGCCTGTTATTAAACTAAGTATAACTGTTAATGAAATGATAACGTATCTCATATATCGCTAAATAAAAACTTGTTTCTACTGCTTGTCTATTCAATGGATGCCAATGCCGTTATTGTAAAGCCTGTTTCTATGAGGTAGTCCTCTATGGCCTCCTCCTCGGAGCTTAAACGGCTTCCCGGTACAGTGTCA
Organism: Acutalibacteraceae bacterium; assembly: GCA_963636615.1. Taxonomy (GTDB): domain Bacteria; phylum Bacteroidota; class Bacteroidia; order Bacteroidales; family UBA932; genus Egerieousia. Next base: position 12,926 of record CAVHKR010000009.1, read on the forward strand.
ATGATAGTGTCAACAGTGGCTGTAACCTCCGCTCCGTTGCCTGCCTTTACATAATCTGCCGGAGTAACCCAGGTCATTATGCCGTAGCCTATTCCCAAAATAGCAATGAACGTAAGGAGAAGGGCAAAGTTGGGGCGCAACAGTGTCATGTTGCTCGTCTCCTCCTTTTTTATCTTTCTGCGGACATTCTCCTCAATTCTGTCTGTATAGTTGTCCGGCAACTTGAAAGGGCAATTTTTCAGAGAATCCATTATGTTGTCATTCTTGTCCATACTCTATTCCTATATGATACTCTCTACTGTTAGACTATTCTTTGGGTCAAAGGATTAATCGGGAGATATTTAATTATCCCACTCCTCCTGCAAAGCCTTTTTTATCTTGTTATAGGCATGATGGTATGAGGCCTTTAATGCCCCTACCGATATACCCATAATCTCTGAGATCTCCTCATATTTCATCTCCTGAAAGTACCTTAGGCTAAATACAGCCCTCTGGCGGGGAGGCAGGGTAATAATGACCTTGTTCAACAGGAGCTGGAGCCTGTCCCCATTGAAGTAGGGCTCTTCTGCCATCTTGTCTTGCAGGTATGTACCGTAATTCTGCATGGAGATGAAAGAGATTATCTTCTTTCTTCTCAAGAAAGTAAGTGTTTCATTAGTGGCTATGCGCCATATCCATGTGTATAATTTGCAATCACTCCTAAAGGAGGGAAGAGCATTCCACACCTTAATGAATGTTGTCTGTAAAATATCATCAGCATCATCATGGGAGCCGCAAAGCTCCCTGATGTGCCAATACAATCGTTCTGAATATTTCCGCACGATATGATTGAATGCCTCATCCTTTGAGTCTTTGTTATATAATTCAAGAATTTCGGTATCTTCAATCATGGTTGGTTATTTTCTTGTCATCACTCTCTTTGCAGCTTCAACAATGTGCTCTGCGTCTAATCCGTATGCTTTCATCAGCTGGGATGGTGTACCGCTCTGCCCGAATTTGTCATCTATTGCAATAAATTCAACCGGCACAGCCTGCCCGTTTGCACAGAGAGCACCACAGATAGCCTCTCCAAGTCCTCCGGCAATAAAATGCTCCTCTGCAACAACGGCTGCTTTGGTCTTTCCTATAGATTCTAAGACAGCGGTAACATCTAAAGGTTTAATGGTATGGATATTTATAACCTCTGCCTTTATCCCGGCAGATTCAAGTGCATCTGCTGCCTGTATGGCCTCCCATACAAGATGCCCGGTTGCAAAGATAGTAACATCGCTTCCGTCAACCAATTTAAGAGCTTTTCCTATTTCAAACTGCTGGTTGTCGGGAGTAAAATTAGGGACAGACGGGCGGCCGAACCTAAGATATACAGGGCCGTTGTATGCTGCTGCAGCTATTGTGGCGGCTTTGGTTTGGTTATAGTCGCAAGGGTTTATTACAACCATGTTCGGCAACATCCTCATAAGTCCTATGTCTTCTAAAATCTGATGGGTTGCTCCATCCTCTCCAAGTGTAATACCTGCGTGTGAGGCTGCAATCTTAACATTTGTGTTTGAATAGCAGACAGCCTGCCTTATCTGGTCATATACTCTTCCTGTTGCAAAGGCGGCAAATGTTCCTACAAAGGCTGTCTTGCCGCTTAGGGCAAGGCCTGCGCCAACACCTATCATGTTAGCTTCGGCTATGCCTGTCTGAAAAAATCTGTTAGGGAATTCTTTGGCAAAATCTCCCATCTTTACAGAACCTATAAGGTCTGCACATAGGGCAACAACATTGTCATTCTGCCTTCCTGCTGCAAGCAGACCGGCTCCAAAACCGCTCCTTGTATCCTTGCTGCCTGTATTTATGAATTTATCTTTTATCATGGTATAAATATTATCTGATTGTTAAATGGGTGTATGGACGCTTCTAATAATCACCAAGTGTCTCTTTAAGTTGTGCAAGAGCCTTTTCTGCCTGTTCCGGTTTTGGGGCTTTGCCGTGCCATTCGTTGGTGCCGCGCATAAAATCTACCCCCTCTCCCATCTCTGTCTTTAACAATACCATTACAGGGGAACAGTGCTGTTTTGCAAGTTTTTTGGCCTCTTCGAGAGCCGAGATAATTTTCTCCATATTGTGGCCGTCTGTAACAATAACCTGCCAGCCGAATGCCTCCCATTTCTTGTCGAGAGCGCCAACACCTGCAACATCGTTGATATTGCCATCTATCTGCTGGTGATTCCAGTCTGTAATGGCTATAAGGTTGTCTACCTTATGATGTGCTCCAAACATTGCAGCCTCCCATACCTGCCCCTCCTCCTGTTCGCCATCTCCAAGAAGCGTGTAGACATAGTTAGGGTCATTATCTATCTTTTTGCTTAATGCTGCTCCTATGGCAACAGAAAGTCCCTGTCCTAACGAGCCGGCTGCCTCATACACCCCCGGAAGATTGTGATCTGTAGATGGGTGTCCCTGTAGTCTTGTTCCAAATTTTCTGAATGTAGAGAGTTCCTTTACAGGGAAATAACCGCTTCTTGCCAAAACGCTGTAGAATACGGGTGAAATATGTCCGGCTGAGAGAAAAAACATATCGTTTCCTCTGCCTTTCCTGCACCAGTTGGCAGGATTGTGTTTCAAAACCCTAAAAAAGAGAGCAGTCATTACATCGGCGCTGCTGAGGCTACCACCGGGATGCCCAGACTGGGCATCGGTAACCATTCTGATAATATCTCTCCTTACTTGAGAGGCTATATCGTTTAACTGATCAATGGTGTACATCTATAATTTCTATGTTTTAAGTGTTATTTAGTGTTATTGAATGTCTTCTTTGCAGACTCATGACAATAAGACCGAGCCGTAATGCGAAGATAATACAAAAAGAAAGAAAATTTAAACAGATTTTTAAACAGCTTCTTATATTTGCAAACGGATTTAAGCTTTTATAATATACGTAGATGAAGAATATCAGGAACTTTTGCATTATAGCTCATATAGATCACGGAAAGAGCACATTAGCAGACAGGCTATTGGAGGCTACACATACCCTTTCTGACAGAGAGATGGAGAATCAGGTGCTGGACTCAATGGACTTGGAGAAAGAGAAGGGTATTACAATAAAAAGCCATGCAATACAGATGGAGTATCTGCGCGGAGGGGAGAGATATATTCTTAATCTGATAGATACACCGGGGCATGTAGATTTTTCATACGAGGTGTCGAGAGCTATAGCTTCTTGTGAGGGAGCCCTGCTTGTGGTAGATGCAACGCAGGGGATTCAGGCACAGACAATCTCAAATTTATATCTTGCGCTTAATCACGATCTTGAGATTATACCAGTCATTAACAAGATAGATGTAGAGAGTGCAATGGTAGAGGTTGTAAAGGATCAGATAGTAGACCTTTTAGGATGTAAAAGCGAGGAGATTCTGCTTGCCAGCGGAAAGACAGGTGCCGGTGTGCCGGAGATACTGGATGCCATAATAGAGAGAGTGCCTGCTCCTCAAGGAGATCCGGATGCTCCTCTTCAGGCTCTTATCTTTGATTCGGTATTCAACTCATTCAGAGGAGTCATAGCCTATTTTAAGGTTGAGAACGGAACTATAAGAAAAGGGGATAAGGTTAAGTTCTTTAATACAGGCAGAGAGTATGTTGCAGATGAGGTTGGTGTTCTAAGAATGAAGCTCTGCCCCAAAGATGAGATTAGAACAGGAGATGTAGGATATATAATAAGTGGTATAAAGAGCGCTGTAGAGGTGAAAGTTGGCGATACCATTACAAAAATAGATAACCCTTGCAACAGCGCAATTGCCGGTTTTGAGGAGGTAAAACCTATGGTTTTTGCAGGAGTGTATCCTGTTGAAACAGATCAATACGAAGATTTGAGATCCTCTTTGGAGAAACTACAGCTTAATGATGCCTCTTTGGTCTTTGACCCGGAGAGTTCTCTTGCACTTGGTTTTGGCTTCAGGTGCGGTTTCCTTGGTCTTTTGCATCTTGAGATTGTTCAGGAAAGGCTTTTCAGGGAGTTCGACATGGATTGTATTACCACAGTCCCCAATGTATCATACAAGGTATATACAACACAGGGAGAGGTTGTAGATGTTCATAACCCTTCTGGGCTGCCGGCTCCCACTTTGATAGATTATATAGAGGAACCCTATATAAGAGCGCAGATTATTTCACGCTCGGATTTTTTTGGTCCGGTAATGAAGTTGTGCTTGGACAAAAGAGGTACCTTAATAAGTCAGCACTTCCTTACAGCAGACCGGGTGGAACTTACCTTTGATATTCCCCTTGCAGAGATAGTGTTTGATTTTTACGACAAACTTAAATCCATCTCAAAAGGATATGCCTCATTTGATTATCACATAATTGATTACAGACAGGCAGATCTTGTAAAATTAGACATTCTGCTCAACGGTGAGCAGGTAGATGCCCTCTCCAGCCTTATCCACAGAGACCATGCCTACGACTTTGGTCGCAAAATGTGCGAAAAACTAAAAGAACTTATCCCAAGACAGCAGTTCGATATAGCAATCCAAGCTGCAATAGGGGCAAAAATCATTGCCCGTGAAACAGTCAAGGCTGTAAGAAAAGATGTTACCGCAAAGTGTTATGGAGGTGATATATCCCGTAAAAGAAAATTATTAGAGAAGCAGAAGAAGGGTAAACGTCGTATGCGGCAGGTTGGGAATGTGGAGGTGCCACAGAGTGCATTCATGGCTGTATTAAAGCTCGATTAAAAGTAAAAGTGTAATAAAAAGGACAATTACTGCGTTACGCTCGCTTCACAGTTACTCATTTACACAAGTAAACTCCGTACCGTTCAGCTTTACAAACCTTGTACTTGCCTTTTTATTAAGCTTTTGTAGAGGCAGACAATTACTGTGCTGCTAAAAAATCGGCAAAGGCAGGGTAATTCTTGCTGCTATCCCAGTTGAGTTCCCATTCGAGACGGGCAGTCAGTTGCATATTGAGCAATTTATCCTTAGGCAAAAGAATAAAACTCTCTATCTCCGCAGCAAGGTCGGCTGCAGAGAGATCTGCATCAACCAACCTCCCAAAAGGCTTGGCTTCTCTATTGTACACAATCTCTTTCACCCCTCCAACGTTGGTACACAGAACAGGAATGCCAAAGGAAAGGGCCTCCATAATAGATACGGGAATCCCTTCACTACTGCTTACCTGAACAAACAGGTTGCAATACTCGTTCCTGTAGTAATCCAATACTGCGCTATGCTCCATCCTACCCTTAAAATCATATATGACCGCGCCATCCTCCTCTAACGAAACTTTTGTTTTAATCTCCTCTAAAAGTGGACCGTCTCCAATATGACTCCATTTAATACCAT
>CAVHKR010000010.1:0-18217 GCA_963636615.1 Acutalibacteraceae bacterium
GGAACCAACTGATAGAGAATCTGGATCTGGAAACTCTCTGGAACAACTCAGGCATCAGCAAGAAACGTTATCTGTATCAGGATGATAGCGGACAGAAGCGATGGCTCTACTCCATCTATGTGCTTGGTGGTCTTGCCATACAGCATGAGTTGAACCGTCATGACAAGCTGAAGTTCCTGAAGGGACTTTGCCGTATCTATCATGGCGAGAACTATACATTGGAAAATCTGGATGAAGCATCAAGAGCTGCAGCCTTCAGAGAGAGCATCAAGCGACAGCATTCTCTTTATGAATACATGAAGGAAATTCTGAATGGAGAAATGCCCTTCCATGAAGACGATCTGAAGGATGCTACATCAGATGTGAACCGATTCGTGGCAACCATCAAGGCTGCCAACGATGAAATATTGAAGATAAAATTCCTTTGTTTATAAGAATATACGAGTTCAGCTTTCAAAAGGCAAACTACCATACAAGGGTGTGTTTTCATAAACAAAGCCGTCCTCATGTACAAATTTCAAATCATCAATATGCTTTATTAAATTACTTCGCACCTCAATGCTATCCAGTTCATTACGTCTGGATTTTGCCATCTCGCAAAAATCAAGTTCCTGTTCGATACCCGCAAAACGTCGTTCGCATAGATTAGCTGCAATGCCCGTCGTGCCGCTTCCACAGAATGGATCAAAAATCCAGTTGCCTTTATCGGTTGAAGCCAAGATGAGACGAGTCAAGAGGCGAAGAGGTTTTTGCGTAGGGTGTTTTCCGCAAGATTTCTCCCACGTCCCGATGGCTGGCAGACGCCAAACGTCCGTCATTTGCTTGTCACCATTGATTTGCTTCATCAGTTCATAGTTGAATTTATGCGGAACTTTCTTACATTTCCTCGCCCAAATGACAAACTCGGTGGAGTATGTGAAGAAACGGCAAGAGATGTTGGCTGGCGGATTGGCTTTCTGCCACGTGATGACATTTAGTATCTTGTACCCCAACTCTGTCAGACAGTTAGCCACATAAAATATGTTGTGGTATGTGCCGCTTATCCATATTGTGCCGTTGTCCTTGAGTTTCTCACGGCAGAGGCTAAGCCACGTTCGGTTCCATTCCATCATATCTTCAAGTGACTTAGGCTTGTCCCACTCGCCTTTATCCACGCATACCACCTTGCCACTCTGCATGGATATGCCGCCACCTGAAAGAAAATAAGGTGGGTCTGCAAATATCATGTCAAACTTGAAACACAGAGGAATGCTCATTCACAACTACTTCTCAAGCGATTGATTATTCTATAGATATGCTCTTTCGGATAATGCAATTCTTGGAAATGCTTATGCTCGTCCTCCCATAAATAATCAACCATGGCTTTTATGTCAGCTTTTTGTTCCTCTGTAAATAGTTGCTTTACGATAATGTCCGACATATCAAATCCAGCTTTTTCAATCCAAGGATTCTCTTGTGACAAAAGTTGCTTGGCTTGTTCGACATTTCTTGCTTGTATGCGTCCAAGAACTTGGCAGTTTTCAATTTCCACTTCTTCGTTAGGAGCAATTATTTCTCCTTCTGTTGTATAAAATATATATTCGTTCATTTTCAAACCGTTTTCTTGTATATTCCATTTCCCTTAAATTCGATGAAACCTTTGTCCCTAAGGAATTGAAGTTGTTGTCTGATTTTATCTTTGATATGATTATTGTTAGGATGTTTTGTTTTCAGTTCATCGTAAAAACCACACATCTGGCTGAGTGTGAAAGTTTCCTCCAATCGTTCTACTATATGAAGAGTGTCAATAAGCCAACCCCTACTTTCTACTGAACGTGTTTGCAGATTGTAAACTTTCTTGTACTGCGAAATCACGTTTGCAACGGGTACGGCTTCTCTGTTTAAAATGATTGGAATTTTGGCCGTTGCAGGAATCTTCTGCATAAGGATATTGCATCCCTCCCAGCCGGCTCTGCGTGCACTATCAAGCAAAGCCTTCCGCTTTTCGATTACATCTGGGGTGAAGAAGCATTTAGGCACAATGACCAAATTGTTGACCTCGTATCTGTCGTAGTGCATAAAGAAGAAGCTGGGATTGTTCAACGACGTGATTCTATCAATCATAGTCCTATAGACACCATCGTTTACGGTTGACTGAAATTGGTCGCTGTCGGACTTCTTGCTTTTAAGTTCATACTGTGACTTACAATTGTCGCAAACGTAATCCTTTACCGGGGCGTTTGGCTCTGCATGCCGGATGGTCTGTTCGCCGCATATCGGGCAATACATATTGCGTGCAAGCCAATCTTCCGTAAGTACTCGTGCTATTTGGCTTGCACTTTTGTATCCTTCCGCCAATGATGTATTAAATTGTAAGTTCATATTTAGTTTACTTCAAAAGATTTCTGCCGCCAGTGTCCTCAAGAATTTTCATCTGTTGAATTGCAATCTTGTTGAGCTTGATAAGTCGTTCTGATTGCGGTATTCCGTCATTTATGAATACGGCATTGAGGTTCTCCATATTGGAGAGGCAAATGAGTTCGTTGATAGTGGCATAGTCTCGGATATTGCCTTTCTTGTCAGGATTCTGTTCGCGCCATTGTCTTGCCGTTATTCCGAACATTGCGATATTGAGCACGTCCGCCTCGTCGGCATACTTCATGGCAGCCTGCTCTCGGGTTACCTCTGCAGGAATAAGGTTGGTTTTGATGGCATCCGTATGGATGCGGTAGTTTATTTTGGATAGCTCACGTTTGGCTGACCAAGCAAGTTGTTTCTGCTCTTCCGCTTTAAGGCGTTGGTATTCTTTTACCAGCAAAAGTTGAAAACGGGGACTAATCCACATTCCGAAGTGATAGGCAATGTCACGATGGGCATAAGTTCCACCGTATCGACCGGCTTTCGCCATAATGCCTACGGCACCTGTTCTTTGAATCCATGACTTCACGGAAAGCACGAAGTGGTTACTGCCTGCGGCATTTCTAATTGTATCGAATTCGGTACAATTAAAATTGGGATTGTACAGCTTCTCCCATTCGCCAAGATATTCAATGGTACTTTTAAGACTCATCCATCTGAAGATAATATGCTCCTGCATTTGGCTGTGTGCCATATCGGTCAAGGAGATGTAATCCTCGTTTTGCACATTAACAACAGAGATTTCTGTATTTTCAACTTTTATCTTTGCCATAATATTTAGGTCTTAGATGTCACAAATCTGTGGCTGCATATACTTTCCATAAGGCACATCATGATTGACATCATTGATGACAGCACGTTATCAAAGTCAGCTGGCAGTAGTGCTTCCAGTTGTTCCAAGAGTTGGCCCTTTCCGCCAACCCACTTGATGAATGGTTTTGCTTTTGCCATTTTTTTCTAATTCAATTTACAATTTCTGTTCGTAGGAGTTCGGCAATATCGACATCAAGAAGTTTGGCAATTCTCATCAAGCTCTCCAAATCAGGTTGGCTGGTATTCGTACACCATTTTGATATGGTAGTTTTATCTTTGCCAAGTCTTTCAGCAAGCCATTTGTTTGTCTTTTGCTTATCAACAAGCACTACTTTGATGCGATTTATCTGCTTATTTGCCATACGATCTACCTTATACTATGCAAAGATAATAAACCTTCTTGGATAGTGACGACATTTAGACTATTTTTTACAATAAATTAGCAATATAGTGACGTTTCGTCAACCTGTTAGGTTGCTAAGTTTTCATATAATCCCCATGGCTATTTAACTTCATTCTCTCAAGACCAAATCCCAAAATCGGAAAATTGCCGTTCATTTCCGTGTTAATTTATGTTTTCTCATGCTTTCCATTTTGGGTTTAATGAAATTCTTGTTTCCAGTTTGTTTCTTGCGGCTAATATGAAGAAAAATAGACTTTGATAATCAGCTACTTGCAAGCAATCAGTAGATTATCAAGAAGAAGATTATCGAGTAATATTTTAAAGATTGCTATATTTACATATTTAAATGAGCCTGTTGGAAAAGGCTGACGTTTCATAAACATTTTTGGCTTAAACTTATTTTATATGAACTATTACAAAAGGTTGCCGCTGTTGGCCAAGGTCACAATAGCAATTGCACTTGGTATTGTCTGCTCTACATTCTTTCCACAACTGCTGACAGAGATATTTGCAACCATAGGAGGGATATTCGGTAATTTCTTGGGATTCGTTATCCCGTTAATCATTTTCGGGTTAGTGGCGCCCGGCATAGCCGAACTTGGTAAAGGTGCCGGAAAGCTATTAGGAATCACAGTAGCAATAGCATACATATCTACCGTTGCAGCCGGCTATTTCTCATATTTTACATGCGCTCTCTCCTACCCTAAAATACTTGACCCCTCTGCAGGGTTTGCAAGCATAGAGAATATAAACGCAATTAAGATAGAACCTCTTTTCTCAATAGATATGCCCCCGGTGATGGGTGTTACCACATCACTGATATTGGCCTTTATAATTGGATTGGGGCTAACGGCCTTAAACGGCAACTCTCTAAAACAGGGGCTTTTTGAGTTCAGAGATCTTGTAACTGCTGTCATTACAAAAATCATTATTCCATTGCTTCCTCTCTATATTTTCTGTCTGTTTCTTGAGATTGGAGCAGAAGGGCAGGTAAAGATGGTTCTCGGGCTGTTTTTAAAGGTTATAGCAATCATATTTGCAATGCACATAGTACTACTGTTGGCACAGTTTGGAATAGCAGGAGCCGTAAGCAAAAAGAACCCTATAAAGGCATTAAAGAATATGCTGCCGGCATACCTCACAGCCCTTGGCACACAATCTTCGGCCGCTACCATTCCGGTAACATTGGCTCAGGCTAAAAAGAACGGAGTAAACCCGGGATTGGCAGACTTTGTAATACCGCTATGTGCCACAATTCATCTGTCGGGAAGCCAGTTAAAAATTGTGGCATGTGCATTTGCCATCTCATTTATGAGCGGAACGGATATATCGCTCGCAACATATTCCGGCTTTATATTCATGCTGGCCATTACAATGGTTGCCGCCCCCGGAGTGCCCGGCGGAGCAATAATGGCTGCACTCGGGCTCCTCTCCTCCATGCTTGGATTCAACGACAATCTGCTTGGACTTATGATAGCCCTCTATATCACCATGGACAGCTTTGGAACGGCCTGCAATGTAACAGGAGACGGAGCCATTGCCCTTATGGTAGACAAGATATACAAAGGCAAGTCCTAAAGTATAGGGAATACATATCGGGATTTTATAGATTTAATTAAAAATAAAAGAGTATGGAGAATATTAAGGTAATTACAATATCGCTTCCAATAGTGTGGGAAGACAAGGTTGCAAATCTCAAACTGTGCAATTACCTTCTCGACACTCTCTTTAGTTTAGATAGCATTGAGAAGCACCAGATAACACCGGACAATACTATAGTACTGCTACCTGAAATGTTCTCCTGCGGTTTTACCATGAACCACAACATGGCGGAGGAGTGTATAAATACCAATAATCCGCTTCCCGATAAGTCTCCATCTCTTTGCTGGCTGCTAAACAGTTCTCAAAAATACGGATGCGCAATAATGGCATCTGTTCCTGTAACAGATAACGGGAACTATTACAACAGAGCCTATTTTGTTAAACCGGAGGGGGGTTATGAAGAGTATGACAAACGCCATCTGTTTAGAATGAGCATGGAGATACACAGCTATAAGCGCGGAGACAAACGCTCCATGTTTGAATGGAAAGGGATTGGCATAAGCATGAATATCTGCTACGATCTGCGGTTCCCGGTATGGAGCAGAAACCAATCTTATACCCATGATACCGGCAATACAACATTATTCAGCAACGATGAGACAGGCTATAGCTACGACCTGCTGCTCTACTGTGCAAACTTCCCCAAAAGCAGAGCACACCTCCTTGAGCCGCTCGTTAGGGCAAGAGCCATTGAAAACCTTGCATACGTTGCATTTGCCAACTGTAGCGGAAACAGTGGAGGAATAGAGTATTGCAACAGCTCTCTTTTTTCGGACTACAAAGGGAACCTCTCAACATGTCAACTGCTTATTGAAACCCCTTATACAGAATCCCCGGTACAGATAATCATTGGAGATGTAGCCCCGCAAGGGCTGAGTCTGTTCAGAGAAAAATTCCCGGCACATTTAGATTCTGACGAATACCATCTGCCCCTTTAACCTCACAAAAAAGAGGGATAGTGCAAAAGAAGAGATAAAGAAGAGATAATCTAAAGCAAGCTGTTTTTTGAAGATTTCTTAGTATTTTTGTTAAATTTTAACCCATGCCCAAACGGGTATTAAGGCAAGATTTAATATTAACACAGCAACTATTATCAAAAAGTTAAAAACCATATTCATAAGGGCACTGCTCACCCTTTTTGCCCTCCAGATTGGAATATATCTGGCTCTTCAGATTCCGGCATTGCAGACATGGCTGGCAGGTGGTGTTGCAGGTATGGTTTCTAACAGGCTCAATGGCAGCATTACAGTAGGCAAGGTCTATATTGTATTCTTTAACAGACTTGTAATTAACGACATAAGCATTACGGAGAAAGGCAACTGCACAGGAATGGCAAAAGATACGCTGTTAGCTTGTGGCAGGTTGTCGGTAACACTCTCCCCCTTAGAACTTCTTAAAGGCAATATAAAACTTAATTCGGTGTCGCTCTCCAACGGAATGTTCAATCTGCAGAATGAAGGGGAAGGGATGAGCAATCTTAAAAGAATCCTTGAACTTGGGAAAGCTCAGAAAGATACAACCATGCAGGGTTCCGTAAACCTGCAGACCGGTTCACTAAAGCTAAAAAACTTTAGGTTTGTAATGCAGAATCCAAGAAATTACAGAGACCGAGGAGCATACTGCATGAACTTTTCGGACCTCGATGTAAATGATATAAATCTGAACATTAACTCTATCTCATTTGTAAATGACACACTAAGAGCAAACATAAAGAGTATAAGCGCAAAGGAGAAATGCGGCTTTAACCTTAAACATTTGGAGGGGCTTCTGCAGATTAATGCACAGGGGGTAAGGATAAGAGATTTACAGATAGAGGATGAATACTCTGACATAAAGGCAGAGTATTTCTCAATGTCATTCGACACAGCAGATGACCTTTCCAACTTTACAGAAAGAGTAAAACTGGGGATTAACCTTAATGACGCATATCTTAACTTTAAGACAATAAGCAGGTTTGCGCCATCGCTTATAAACAGCTCTCTGGCTTTTTATGCAAAAGGAGAAATAGAGGGCCGCATAAGCAACCTGAAGACGGATAACCTGGAAGTCACATCTGAAAGCGGCCTTACATTCCTAAGGATTAAAGCTCATATAAGCGGTTTGCCAAATGTTTCATCTACAATGATGTCTGCAAAGATAGAGGAGTGCCACACTATGCCACAGGATATAGCATCTATAATTGCCTCTGTAAACAACAGCCGGGAAATAGCGTTTCTAACACAACTTACCCCATCTGTAAGATATAATTTCACAGCAGGAATTACAGGATTGCTGTACGATTTTGCCGTTAAGGGTAAACTTACCTCATCTATAGGAAAAGTGGAGATGGACATCCTTATGGATGCTTCATCTGAACAAAGGGAAAGCGGTTTAAAATTAGACGGTTATATTAAAACGCACGAGTTAGATCTTGGCGAGATATTAGGCACTAAGATGTTGGGTGCAGTAACACTCAACGGCAACATCCGTTCTGTATTTAAAAGTGAGGAGTTGGGCGGCATGAATGTAAATCTAAAAACGCTGAATGTTTCTAAATTAGGATTTAACGGATACAATTACAACAATATAATTGCAACAGGCTTTTATAATACAAAACTATTCGACGGAAAAATCATCTGCCACGATCCTAACCTTGATTTCATATTCCAAGGGCTGTTCTCCTTTGACCGAACAAAAAACAGCCGGTACGATTTCTATATGGATATGCCATACGCCAATCTTCATGCCCTTAATTTTGATAAAAGAGATACCGTATCTGAGATTAGCCTGCTAACCACAGCCAAATTTACAAGAACGCCAAAGAGCGATATAAACGGAACCATAAAGATAAAGAATCCATATTTCAGAAACAGCAAGGGGGGATTTGAGCTTGGAGACATAACATTGGAATCTGTAATGGAGACACACAATTATCACTCAAGTTTTAAATCGCAGTTTGCAGATGCGCAGTATACAGGCAATATAGAGATCTCCACTTTCATATTGGAGTTTATTGCCTCAACAGTAAAGAAAACAGCCGGAAATTATTTGAATAAAGATAACGAAGAGATCAGTACCGAAAACTATATCATAGCTGATAATAATGAACGTGTGGCAAAAAAGGGGGAGTTGAATATCCATTTTGCAGACTCGCGAGGATTGCTTGAAGCTCTTATGCCACAACTGTATATTGCCCCTCAATCTGCCGTAAGGGTTTACAGGAACAACTCCTTTAATTGTCTTAATCTAAAGAGCAACATTATCTCCTTTGGCAAAAACCTGCTAAGCAATCTTGATGTTAACATTGACAAACAGGATACTGTGCTCAATACCACCGCCAACGCTTCAAAGTTTGTGGCACAAGGCATTGCCTTAGATTCTGCACACCTAAACATAAGAGGTGTAGACAACAATATTAAAATGACACTCTCCTTTGCAGGTGATTCTTCTAACACAAAGGCTCTTATAAACAGCAACATAGAGTTTGCAAATGATATTCATGGCAGGTATGTTAATCTGTTGCTCAGCAACTCTAATATAAATCTCAATGGTGAGAAATGGGATATCTCGGCACCGCAAATAAGGTTTATAGATTCCTCCATAGTTGTAAATGATTTCAAATTATTGCATGACAACCAGACGCTTAATATTAACGGCCGATACTCCAAATCTGCCAACGACACCATAAAAGTTGCTCTTAACAGGTTCAATCTTGCACTGCTGAACAATCTTATGACAGAAGATTTTGGGTTTGAGGGACAATTATCGGGAAGTGCAGAATTATCATATATAGATAAAAAACCAAATCTTAACCTTAACCTGAGAGGAGACTCTATCTATGTAGCGGAGCGCAAGGCAGGCTCCGTTATGGTAAAAAGCAACTGGAACAACAACGACAAAAGACTTGACATAATCGTTGCCAACAGCCTTGGCAAAAGATCTCCGTTTATGGCAAAGGGATGGTTCAGGCCTGATTCCTCTTTGGTAGAGGTTAAGGCTTATCTGAACAACTTTACACCCGGTTATTTTTCGCCATACCTTAAGGGGATCGTATCTGATCTATCGGGAACAGTCAGCGGAGAACTTACACTGAAGGGTTCATTGAAACGTCCCGAACTGTACGGAGAGGGGGTAAAATTAGACAATCTGGGATTTGTAGTTGATTATATTAACGTTCCTTACACCGTTAACGGCAATGTAGAGATAACGCCCAAAGGGATTAATCTCAAGAATGCCAATCTGAAAGATGCTACAGGTGGTATCGGGAAGGTGAACGGAGGAATTGCATACGACTGTTTTAAAGAGATGAAACTTAATACAGATATAAGTTTCAAGAATATGATGGCTCTTAACACCAAGGAGGATGAGAGTTCTGCCTTTTACGGAACGGCTTTTGCCACAGGAAACGTAGAGCTTGAAGGACCGTTCAACCATATACAGCTTAATATAGATGCCCTTACAAACAAAAACACCCTGATTCATATTCCGCTCTCAAACGCTTCAACCGCATCCCAGACAAATATCCTTACATTTACACAACCCGTAAAGGAGAGAGAAACGACAAGGTTGGATTCCATTATCATAGCTAAAAGCGCAAAGCCGCAGACAGGTTCTAAGATAGATGTTGATTTAAGGATGAATGTTACTCCCGATGCCGATATATTCATTGAGATTAACAAAGAGGTTGGGGATGTGCTTAAAGCCAATGGTACAGGTTTGATAAACATGGAGGTGAGTCCGTGGAGGAATCTCTTTAACATGTTCGGAGACTACAATATAAATGAGGGAAGCTACAAATTTGTTGTGCTTGGCCTTGCTGCAAAGGATTTTACAATACAGCCGGGAGGAATGATTAATTTTAACGGGGATATTGAGAGAACCAACCTAAACCTTAGCGCAATTTACAAGACCAAAGCATCTATAAACACCCTTATAGCAGATACAAGTGCTGTAAGCACCAGAAGATCTGTTGAATGTACTCTTGGGATGAGCGGAAAACTTATGAATCCCCAGCTATCGTTCAGTATAAATATTCCCGATTTGGATCCAACTGTAAAGGCACAGGTAGAAAGCGCGCTAAGTACAGATGGACAGATACAGAAACAGTTTATGGCTCTGTTGGTTTCCGGAGGATTTATACCTAACGAACAGAGCGGCATTGCAAACAATTCAACAATATTATATTCCAATGCTTCGGAGATTTTAAGCAACCAGTTGAATAATATTCTGCAACAGCTTGGCATCCCTATAGACCTTGGTTTAAACTATGCCAAAGGGGACAAGGGAACCAATATATTTGATGTTGCCATCTCTACCTCTCTGTTCAACAACAGGGTATTGGTTTCCGGCAATATGGGCAATGACCCAAATACTACAAGCAGAGACGTAATAGGCAATTTTGATGTTGAGATAAAACTGGATAAAAACGGAAGACTTAGATTAAACCTGTTTTCCCATGCTACAGACAGCTACTCCAACTCTTTGGACTATTCACAGCGTAACGGTATTGGTGTTGTGTATCAACAGGGATTCGACTCATTTAAACAGCTCTTTATGAGACGCACCCCAGAGGAGAAAGAGAGCAGACGCCAGATGCGCGAGCTTGAAAAACAGCAGAGAACAGAGAGGCGTAACAACGCTGCAGAGAAGCTGAACAACAACTAAAGGACCAGATTAGACACCCTGCCTATCAGCTCCTTATCATATTTACGCTCTACCTTAATATAATTCTCTGTATAACCATACATCATCCCCCCCTTTTGAGTACTCTCAAAAAGCACCTTTACACTCCTCCCTTTGTAGCGGCAGACATACTCATCATAAAGATTATGTGCCAACTCTGTAAGACGAGCAACCCTTTCATGCTTTACACGCTCATCTATCTGATTAGGCATAACAGCAGCAGGAGTGTTAGGCCGTCTCGAATAAGGGAAGACATGAATGAACGCAGGCTTTATTACATCCTTGAGAAAATTATATCCTGTCTCAAACTCCTCATCTGTCTCCCCCGGGAAGCCCGCAATTACATCTATACCAAAGAATACATCACCCATTACCTCCCTTATCATCTCTATTTTCTCCCTAAACATTGCAGTATTATAACGCCTGCGCATTGCAGCCAATATCTTGTCACTGCCGGCCTGCAAAGGAATATGAAAATGCGGTTGAAACTTTGTTCCCAATGCAATCCACTCCACTATCTCCCTGCTGAGCAGATTTGGTTCAATAGAAGAGATTCTATATCTTTCAATCCCCTCTATCTCATTAAGTTGCTTAAGCAGCTCCAAAAAACTTTCTCCTGTAGTACGTCCAAAATCCCCCGTATTTACCCCTGTAAGCACTATCTCCTTTATGCCGCTTGCCGCAATCTTCTCAGCCTCCTCAACAATTACAGCTATACTTAGATTCCTGCTCTTTCCTCTGGCCAAAGGGATTGTACAATATGAACAGCAATAGTTACATCCATCCTGAATCTTAAGAAAAGAGCGTGTCCTCTCGCCCTGTGAAAATGCAGGGAAGATAGTCTGCACCTCATTAATAGAGCATGAATAGGAGAGTTTGCCGCTACCCCCAACATCATAATCCTTTACAATCTGAAACAGATTCCCCTTTAGGTCTGCACCAACAACAATATCAACCCCCTCTATATCAAGAATCTCCTTAGGCTTCAACTGCGCATAACAACCTGTAACGGCAACTACAGCCTCCATGTTTTGATTATGCAGTTTTCTTATAATATTCCGGCATTTCTTATCTGCATGCTCCGTTACAGAACAGGTATTAATCACATATATATCAGCCACCCTATTAGCACCTACCCTTTCATATCCGTTCTTTTCAAACTCCCTTGCCAAAGCAGAGGTCTCAGAAAAGTTAAGTTTGCACCCGAGTGTAACAAAAGCTATCTTCTTTTTATTATCCATTTAATACTCAAGCAATTATTTATTCCCCCTCCCGAAAAAACTATTAATCTGCCAAATCTTTGAGGCTCATCTCAACCCTCGAAGAACCTACCTGCCCACCCAATGGAGGATTCAGTTTATCTATTGAGACCTCAGCCTCCACCATCTGCGGAAACTTCGCCCTCAACTCCGTAAGTATTCTGCATGCAACATTCTCCAACAAGTTAGACTTTATTTTCATCTGCGCTGTAACCTCATTGTAAAGCAGCTGATAATTCAGAGCATCCTCAATATTATCTGTTTTCTGTGCCCTTTTGCTGTTATATGTAACAGTTAAGTTAACTATAAATTTATTCCCTATAATCTGTTCCTCCTCAAAACATCCATGATGGGAAAAAAAGCACATGTTTGCCAGCACTATCTTTGTCATTGTAAATTGTTATATAAATAAACCGTTTAGCGAGCATATATAAGAAAAACACACGGCCGTTTGCCTATATCAGGCATACACCACCGCCATTTTGCAGCCGTTTTAGTCTTTATGAACTCATTTGGAAGAGTAATATCCGCAGCAACACAGATTTGCGTATCAGGTTGACAGACAGAAACAAGCTCTTTAAAAAGCAGATTATTCCTGTAAGGGGTCTCTATCATTATCTGTGTCTGATTCAATTGAGCAGACAATTTCTCCAACAGCTTTATCTTAGCCCTCCTCTCCTGCTGCTTTACAGGCAGATAGCCATTAAAAGCAAAAGACTGCCCATTAAAGCCGCTCCCCATTAACGCCAGCATTAAAGATGATGGACCAACCATAGGAACAACCGTTATATCTCTCTGCTGGGCAGCAGCTACAAGCAAAGCACCGGGATCTGCCACAGCAGGTAATCCGGCTTCAGACATAAGACCAACATCATGCCCCTCCTCCAAAACCTTAACAAATTGCCACACCTCCTGCTCTGCTGTATGCTCGTTAAGTTCATACAATGTAAGAGAATCTATATGACCCTTATGTCCGGCTTTGGAAAGGAATCTTCTTGCCGTTCTCACCTCCTCAACCACAAAGATTTCGAGTCTCTGTACCACTGTCAGAACAGCCTCCGGCAAAACAGCGGAAAGCTCTGTCTCTCCAAGAGTTGTAGGTATGAGATATAATTTCCCCTTTTCATTCATGCGTGCAAATGTACGCAAAAAATCAAAACCTTTTCTACCTTTGCGCCCATAGGATTGTTGTATTATAATTTTTCTTATGAGGCTGAACAGAGCTATATTTTTGGGGACCGGCACATCGCAAGGTGTTCCGATGATTGGTTGCAACTGCCATGTATGCAGATCAGAATTGTCAAAAGACAAAAGATTAAGGGCTGCCGCCTATATAGAGTATGAAGGGGTAAAATTTGTAATTGACTGCGGTCCCGATTTCAGACAGCAGATGCTTAATCATAACATCAAGGAATTGGATGCCGTTCTGCTTACCCACCAGCACAAAGACCATACAGGCGGATTGGATGATATAAGGGCGTACAACTATTTTACAAAGGCAGCATTCCCCATTTACGCAGAGAAGCGTGTACAGGAATCGCTCAAAAAGGAGTATTCGTATGCCTTTGACCAGAACAAATACCCGGGAGTTCCGGAATATAATCTTATGACAATAGATGAGAACCCCTTTGAGATTATAACAAACAGAAACGGTATTGAACGTTCTGCACATATAGTTCCAATAAGGGTAATGCACTACAAACTGCCAATCTTGGGGTATAGGATAGGTGACTTTGCATATATTACAGACGGTAGCTTTATCCCTCAACCAGAGTTTGATAAATTAAAAGGGGTAAAGACTTTTGTAATAAATACCATTCGTCACGAAAAACATATATCACACTTTTCTTTGAGTGAGGCCTTGGAGATTATAGAGAGAGTAGGTGCGCCCCAAAACTACCTGACCCATCTTTCACATCAGATTGGCACACATATAGAGCTTACAAACGAGTTACGGCAGATGAAGCTGCCATACAATGTAGAACCGGCATACGACGGCCTTACAATAGAGATTTAAACACAGCTGTTGCGTTTTTACAATAGATCTAAGATAAATGAAAGAAAAAGTGCAAATACAAGGCATGCGAAACTGAGTATTCCGCAGCATACTAAAACGTATGTGAGGAGATACGAAGTAAGCATAACACAGTAGTTGCCTTTTTATTTCATTTATACACCAGAGCCAAGCATTTCCCCCTCAATAGAATACCACACCACAAACTGCCCCGGAGAAACCCCACGCTGCGGCCTTTTAAAAACTATGTATATACCATTTTCTCGGCAGAAAAGACGAGCTTGCTCAAGAGGCTGGCGATAACGCAAGCGTATAAGATAATCACGCTGTTCACCGGGGAGCATGGCAAGATCTGTACGAATCCAATGAATATTCTCAGAAGAGATAAAAAGCCCCTTTCTGTAAAGGCCGGGATGCTTTTGCCCCTCACCAACAAAAATTGTATTTGTATTGCTGTCGGTAGATATTATAAAGATAGATTCCTTGTGTCCGCCAATATTAAGCCCACGCCTCTGTCCAATTGTATAAAACTGTACACCAATATGCTTCCCGATAATCTTGCCATGTTTGGGATTATATAGCAAAGGTGATGTAAGCTTATGCAGCTCTTGTTGGGAATAATGCTCTTTAAGAGAGTCTGAAAAAAACTCAGCACCCCATAGAGTTGATGCAAGCATGTCATTATCTGCCAGAATACTATCAAACTGATCTTTAAAAATCTCCACAACATTACCCTCTTTAGGTTTCAGCTTTTGTTGCAGAAAGACAGGCAAATCTACCTTGCCAACAAAACATATACCTTGCGAATCCTTCTTCTCTGCAGATGGAAGTTGGGCATCCGCCGCCATTTTTCTAACATAGGACTTTTGCATATCCCCTATTGGGAATAATGCTTTAGATAGCTGTTCTTGCGAGAGTTGGCATAGGAAATAACTTTGATCTTTGTTCTTGTCATCTCCTGCCAAAATTCTGTAAATAGTTTTACCGTTAGCATCTGTAAACTCCTCCTTTTTACAATAGTGCCCGGTAGCAACATAATCGGCACCTTTCTCAAGCGCATACTTCAGAAAGGCATCAAACTTAATCTCTCTGTTACAAAGAACATCGGGATTGGGAGTACGTCCTTTTGAATACTCCTCAAACATATAGTCTACAACCTTTTTCCTGTATGTCTCGCTCAGATCTACAAAATAGAACGGTATGCCTATCTTTTTTGCAACCATCTGGGCAACCATTCTATCCTCCTCCCACTCGCAATCTCCATGCAATGTTCCCTCTGTATTGTGCCAGTTCTGCATGAAGAGAGCAATCACATTATGCCCTGCCTGCTTTAAAAGAAGTGCCGCAACGCTTGAATCAACCCCTCCGGAAAGGCCTACCGCAATATTCAATGGCTTAAAATCTTTTCCTTCTGACATAAATTAATTTTTAGAGGGAGCAACAGCCAACGCTAAATTCATCAGAATATAAACCGTAAAGGTAGCAAGAACCCATAAACTCCAATTAAGGCCAAGAATGATAGATAGTATGGCAATTATTGTAGAGAGACCCATAAAGAGGAATCTTACAACATTATCCTTTACCACAAAGTTCTTGAATTTAAATGAAAACATAGGAATCTCACACACAAGCAGATATGACAAAATTACAGATAAAGCCGGGACAAGCCAGCTATTATCCTGTAAAAACAGATTCAAAGAGGGATAAACATCGCTTGCATATAACAAAGAACCGCAAATCATTGCACAAGACGGGGTTGCCAATCCAATAAAATTTTCAGTCTGCCTGTCGTCTATATTAAACTTTGCAAGTCTTAATCCAGAGAATACAGCTATTGCCAGAGGGACATAAATAAGAAAATTCCTACCTATAACAGAAGTCAAAGATGTACTGAAAGCTATTCCTACATACCCTCCTACCGCTATCTTTGAAAATGTGTACATCATCATTGCCGGAGCAATCCCAAAACTTACCATATCTGCCAACGAGTCAAGCTCTTTACCCATAGGAGAGTACGCCTTGAGCAATCTCGCACAAAAACCGTCTAAAAAATCAAACACAGCAGCAGCTATTATACAAAGAAACGCAACTTTAAAATTACCGTAAGTTGCATTTACAACAGCAAAACACCCACTCAACAGATTGAGACAGGTGATTGCATTAGGAATTGATTTCATTATACCCATGACAATCGTTATTTATGCTCAGTCCCCTTCTTGTTTGCAGACATCTCTATTATTATTAGCGCAACAATACCTATAACGGCAAAAAGAATAGCATAACCCAAAAGAGGATCTCCACCTGTAATCTGTGCGTAAGTATACGGAAGAACAGGTATATCAGTACCTTTATCCAATAACTCTTTCCATGGCCATACTTTAAACAAAGAGCCTATCATAAAACCGGCCAAAAGCGCTATGGTCTGCATATAGAACCTCTTTAAAAGCCAGCTCAATACGTGAGAGAACATTACAATGCCAATCAACGCACCGCAGCCAAAGATTATAATAATCTTAATGTCCACATCTGCTACAGCAGACATTATAAAATCATATTTGCCCATGAGAAGCAGAATGAAACTACCGGAAATGCCCGGAAGTATCATTGCACAAATAGCTATAGCCCCACACAAGAAGATAAACCATAAATAATCCGGAGTTTGGGTAGGTGTAGCAAAACAGATGTAAGCCGCTATAACCATTCCCACCGCCAATGAGATGATATTCTTAATATTCCATCTGTCTATCTCCCTTAATATGAACACAGCAGATGCCAATATCAACCCAAAAAAGAAACTCCAAAGCTGAATAGGACGGTTCTCCAACAGATAGGTCATCAGCTTGGCTAACGAAAAGATACTTATAAGAATGCCGCATATGAGGCTTAAAAGAAAATTTCCGTTTATATGTTTCCAGAATTGAGCAAATTTACCGGTAAACAGCAATTTAAGAGAGTGCGGATTTATAGATTTTATTGAATTTACCAATTCTCCGTAAATACCCATCAGAAAGGCAATTGTACCGCCACTTACACCCGGAATAACATCGGCGGCGCCCATGCATACGCCTTTAACCATAACCGACAAATAATGAGAAATCTTATTCATAATATTTCACTGACTTAAATAAAAAAATAGGAAAATCTTTTATCTGCCCGTTCTTTAACGACTTATGATGCCGAAGTGATTACCTTTAAGTAATCCTGCAACCTTTTAAACATCTCAACAGCAGAATATTTTGTGTTATCAGGCTGTTGAAGTACCAACGTGAAAAGGCTATTGTCAAATCTGTTCCCCAAAGCAACCTTGAAACCACTATTTTCCAAGCGGCAAATATAGTTCAAAGTATAATTATTTGCACCATTAAAACAGATAAAAATATCCGGTTTTCTACCTGTAAACTCATTAATAACACTGTTTTTTGGTATGCCAAGCCAGTTTATATCTGCTTTCTCTAAAAAGGATACGTTATGATTGGATATTTTATGCTTAGAAAAAATTCCCTTTTCACCTTCAACCACCAACCCTCTGTAATTAATTCCCGATTTATCAAGATGTGACAACAGATTAACAAGCTCCTCTGCACTTTGTGCAGAATCCATAAGATATATAAAAGAGACAGTTGTTATATGCGACCAATCTGTGTAATGCATCTCTGTAACAGCAGCACCATCTACACCTTTTTCCTTTCTAAACAGTTTTTTTATAAAATTTAGCATAATCAACAGATAAACGACAGCAAATTTACAAAAATCCGGCCAGATTAAGTTGATATTTATGTATATTTGCGTTTCATTTTTAGGATATGAATGCTATTGATACTAATATAACACTATACGATTTATACACTGAATCCATTAAAAGATTCGCAGACAACAGGTCTTACAGCATTATACATGGAGAATCCCTTACATACAGGCAGTTTGGAGAAAGAGTAGAAACTCTAAAATCTGTTCTTTATGCAAATGGGGTAAAAAAAGGATATAAGGTTGCCATTTTAGGGGCAAGTATGCCAAACTGGCCCGTTTCATACTTTGCAATAACAACAATGGGAGCTGTTGCAGTTCCGC
>CAVHKR010000011.1:0-17436 GCA_963636615.1 Acutalibacteraceae bacterium
GGACATATCTTTCCGGCTATCTCAATTGCATCTGCCATAAAAGCCAAAAGGCCGGTTGCAAAAATACTCTTTGTGGGAGCATTAGGAAAAATGGAGATGGAGAAGGTGCCTCAAGCCGGATATGAGATTATAGGAATCCCGGCAAGAGGCCTTAAAAGACCCCTCTATTCCCCATCCAATATAGGGGTGCTTATTGATTATTTCAAATGCAAAAGGAGAGCAAAACAGATAATCAAGGAGTTCAGACCTAATTTGGCCGTAGGAGTTGGAGGTTATGCCAGCGCTGCCATAGTGAGTGCAGCCGAAGAGGCGGGAATACCGGTTGTTTTACAGGAGCAGAACTCATTTGCAGGGTTGGTAAACAGAAAGAATGCAGCAAAAGCCACAAAAATATGTGTTGCATACGACAACATGGAGCGTTTTTTCCCAAAAGAGAAGATACTCTTTACAGGCAACCCGATAAGGGAGGAGATAAAGCCGGCCACACCGCAGCTTAAAACCGAGGGGTATAGCTTCTACAACCTGCTCCCAAACAAAAAAACTGTTTTTGTTGTTGGCGGCAGCCTTGGTTGCAGAACTCTTAACGAGTGGATGAAAAAGGAGATAGCAAGTGGTTCACTCTTTGGAACTAATGGAGAGGAGTATCAGGTAATATGGCAATATGGAAAATATTACAAGGCCGAGACGGAATCCTTTATGAAAGGCAGAGAGCGTAGCAACATTATATGGTCAGATTTTATAAAGAGGATGGACCTTGCTTATGCCATAGCAGATGTTGTAATAAGCAGAGCCGGAGCAGGAACAATATCGGAGTTGTGCAAGGTTGGTAAATGCACCATATTTGTTCCAAGCCCTATGGTAGCAGAGGATCATCAGACCCACAACGCAATGGCACTGGTAAAGAAAGATGCAGCGCTAATGGTAAAAGATGCGGAAGCGGTAGAGAAGCTAAGTGCGGCAGTCAGCGCACTTCTCTCAGACGACAACAGAAGAGAACGGTTTGAATACAACATAAAGACTCTTGCAAGAGAGGATTCAGCAATGCAGATTGCAGTGATCTGCCTTAATATAGTTGACAAAAAGTAGCAGCAATGAAGAATGTATATTTCATAGGGATTGGAGGAATTGGCATGAGTGCCATAGCAAGATACTATAACCATGCAGGATATAGAGTAAGCGGCTATGACAAGACGCCATCACACCTAACCGCCATGCTGGAGAAGGAGGGGATAGAGATACACTACACAGACGATACCGGATACATTCCAAAAGATAAGGAGGAGACCCTTGTAATATATACACCTGCCATTCCAGACAATCTGAGGGAGCTTTGCTACGTTACAGACAACGGATACCGGGTAATAAAGCGTTCTCGTGCCCTTGGAGAAATAGCAAGACATAACAGATGTATTGCCGTTGCCGGAACCCACGGAAAGACTACAACAAGCAGCATGATTGCACATCTTTTTACGGAGAGCGGCAAGGGGTGCAACGCCTTTTTGGGAGGTATATCAAAAAATTACCACACAAACCTGCTTCTTAGCAAAAACAATCTGCTCGTTGCAGAGGCAGATGAGTTTGACCGCTCATTTTTGCAATTATATCCCGATATTGCTATAATAACATCTGCAGATGCAGACCATTTGGATATATATGGGAACATAGAGAGCGTTAAGGAGGCCTTCTCAGAGTTTGCAGCACAGATAAAGCCAGGCGGAGTTCTTATCTTAAAACAGGGCGTTGAGATAGACCTTAACAAGGTGAAAGCCAAAATTGCACGCTACTCATACAATCAGCCGTGCAACTACTACGCATCGGATATAAAGGTGGCAAAGGGAGGATATTTAAGTTTTAATCTTAATCATCCCGATGGTATAATCAGAGACTGCATGGTGGGGGTTCCGGGATGGGTAAATGTTGAAAATGCTGTTGCAGCTGCAGCTGCAGCACTTAACGGAGGGCTTTCTGCGGAGGAGGTAAAAAATTCGCTCTCTACATTTGCAGGAGCGGAAAGACGGTTTGACATTCATGTCAATAGCCCCAAAATGACATATATAGATGACTACGCTCATCATCCAAAGGAGATAAGTTCTGCAATAAGCTCCATAAGGGAGATTTTCCCTGGCAGAAAACTGTGCGGAATATTTCAGCCGCATCTCTATACAAGGACAAGAGATTTTGCCCCTGAATTTGCCAAAAGTCTGAGCATGTTAGATGAGCTATTGCTTCTTGATATATATCCTGCAAGAGAGTTACCGATAGCAGGGGTAACATCGGGACTTATATTTAAAGATGTTGCGATAAGCAACAAAAGAATGATCTCCAAAGAGGAGCTTATGCCTCTGTTGGAGAGAAAGATGAAAGAGGGAGAGATAGAGGTTCTCATAACCTTTGGAGCAGGGGATATAGACAGGTTTATTGGAAAGATAACAGATTTGATGAACAACATATTAAGCAGATAAAAGTGTTTGTAAAGGTTCTAAAATACATTGGCATATTGTTGCTTGCTGCCATAGCAGCCGCCTATTTCTACTTTGCCCTTATGCTGAACGACAAGGGGAAGGCAGGTGAGCGTTGCAGCGGTATAAAAGTGGTCATACTCGACAGCGCTGAGAACCGTTTTGTAAATAGCGACGATGTTATAGAACTGATAAACAGCTTTACAGGAGAGCCTGTAGGCAAGAGGAACGACAGTATTAACCTCTCTGTCTTGGAAGAGCTGCTTAACAAGAGAAGCATGATAAAAAACACCCAGGCTTTTCTCAACATAGATGGACGGTTGGTCATAAACATAATACAGCGCAAGCCTATAGTAAGAATAGAGGGGAGTAACGGTGGCTTTTATATTGATGACACAAAATATATATTTCCGTTGGTTGACCATTTTACATCATACGTTCCTGTTGTAAGCGGACATATTCCGTTCCAACTCTACAACGGGTACAGAGGCAATCCCCTTCCCGATATGGAACCATGGATAAACGGCATTTACGAATTAGCCCTCTATTTAGACAGCAACCCGTTTTGGAATGCACAGATAGAGCAGATTTATGTTGCAGAAAACGGAGATTTATGCCTGAGCCCAAGAGTCGGAGACCAACAGATAATTTTTGGAGACCTTAATAATATTGAAAAGAAATTTGACAAGTTATCCTCATTCTACAAAAATGTTATCCCAAGTGTAGGATGGTTGGAATATGATATTGTAAATTTGAAATACAAAGACCAGATAGTCTGCAAAAAAAGAAAGAACAAAAAAGCTTCTAATACCATATAGACACTATGAATAATAAACTTATTGCTGCAATTGATTTAGGTACCACAAAGGTTGTTTGTTTAGTTGGAGAGATGTCTGAAAACGGCCTTAGGATAGTTGGGTACAGCCAGAGACCCTCTAAAGGGATTAACAGAGGTGAAGTCATTAACATACAACAGGCTCTGCAGTCTCTTGTCCCTGTTATAAATGATGTTGAAGGGCAACTTGATGTAAAGTTGAGAGATGTATATGTTGGAATTGCCGGACAAAATATCCGCTGTGTAACCAATGGATACCAGATTAACAGGTCGGTACCAGAAGAGCTAATCTCCGATGAGGAGATCAACGAGATTACATCTAACATGAACGGCTCCTTTGTACAGGGGGACGAGGAGGTTCTGCATGTTATTCCACAATCGTACAATATAGATAACTTTACAGGCATTACAGAGCCTGTAGGTATGCCGGGGACACAGATCTCTGCAAACTTCAAGATATTCGTAGGAAAGAAGAACTCCTCTGTATATACCGCAAATGTTATAGAGAGGGCAGGCCTTAATCTAAAGAGGATTATTCTTGAACCTATGGCATCTGCAAAGGCTGTCCTTAGCGAGGAGGAGATGGAGCTTGGCGTTGCAATGGTTGATATTGGCGGAGGCACAACAGATCTCCTTATTATTCAGAACAACATTGTAAGACATGCAGCTGTAATACCGTTTGGGGGAAAAAGCATAACATCAGATATAAAGACCGGATGCAGCATTGCCGAGAAGAATGCAGAGCAGCTTAAAATTGAGCATGGTTGCTGCTATAGTGCGCTTGCCCCAGACAAGAAGACTATCTTTGTAAATGGCATAAACGGAAGAGAGGGGAGGGAGATCTCTGCAAAACTGCTTTCGAATATAATTGAAGCCCGTGTATCTGAACTGTTTGAGGCTGTTTATTATGAGATAGACAGAAGCGGCTATAAGGATAAGTTAAAAGCAGGATTGGTACTTACCGGAGGAACCTCTAAGTTAGCCCATATTAAAGAGCTGGCTCAGGTTATAACCGGGCTCGACACCAATCTCGGCACCCCGGCAGGATTGGTTGAAGAATCTGTTGTAGATATGAATGACCCTGCATTGTCTACCGCTGTAGGCCTGATTATGATAGGAGCCCACAATGCAGAGGAGACAAGCGTATACAGAGAGGAGGTTAGAGAAGCGGTTAACGATCCTGTCAATGAGGAGGCGGAACTTGTTGGTGTTGCAAGCTCCTCAAAAGAGAAGAAAGGTCCCGGTTTGTTTGCCAAGATTAAGGGCTCATTCAACGATATATTTAAAGAGGATGATAACGAAGCATAAGGATTTGGTATATGGAAGATAATGGTATGGTGAGACCGGCCAACTGGAGTGCCAGAAAATCTATAATAAAAGTTATAGGTGTTGGCGGTGGCGGCAGTAATGCAGTGTCTGAGATGTTCCGTACAGGAATAAAGGATGTGGAGTTTATGATCTGCAACACAGATGTTCAGGCTCTTGAATCATCTGAAGTTGGAGAGAGAATAGCATTGGGATCTAATTTTACCAGAGGTCTTGGTGCAGGATGCGACCCAGAAAGGGGAAGAAAAGCAGCATCCGAATCTGTAGATGCCATAAAAAACTCCCTTAAAAATGGTATTGAGATGACCTTTATAACAGCCGGCATGGGTGGTGGTACAGGTACAGGTGCCGCACCCGTTGTTGCGCAGGTATCAAGGGAGATGGGACTCCTTACGGTTGGTGTAGTTACACTCCCGTTTAGAGATGAAGGAAAAGAGTTTGTGCGCAGAGCTATAAAAGGCATTAAGGAGCTACAGAAACATGTTGATTCCCTGTTGATTATAGATAACCAGAAATTATATGAGGTATACGGAAACCTTACGGTGGTAGACGCCTTTCCAAAGGTTGATGCCGTTCTTAATACAGCTGTAAAAAGTATAGCCGAACTTATAACCAAGAGGGGATATATAAATGTAGACTTTGCAGATGTAAGGATGATTATGAAGGATGGCGGAATGGCAATTATGGGAGAAGGTGAGGCGGATGGCCCTGACAGAGCCATAGAAGCTGTTCAGAGAGCATTTGAGTCTCCTCTGCTTAACGACTGTGACCTCTCTACCGTTAAAGGGGCATTGGTAAACATTACATCGAGCAAAGAGGAGGGGAATCTTACAATGGCTGAGCTGTCCCAGATTATGGACTACGTAAACAACTACACCGGGAATCAGCTGAACAAGTTTAAAAGAGGTGTTGTCTTTGATGAGTCTATGGGGACAAAGATAAGAATTACCATTGTAGCAACAGGATTCAACGTCCAGAACCTGCCGTTGGTATCTGAAGATGACGAGGAGATTGTTGTTATGGGAGACCGGTACAGCAATACCTTCTCTACTCCCAATACCGGAGATGTAAAAAGGGTTGTAATAGATGAAGATGTTATAAATGACACTCCTCAGTCTGCACAGGATACCGCCAACTACAGCAAGACAGGATTTGCTGAGATTCCACACCATAATGAAGAACCTGTTGCAAGGCAAAAACCGGCAGTAAAACCATACGAGAGACCTAAAGGAAGACCTGCTCTAATCCTGGAGGCGGATGACGACATTACAGCACTGGAGACTATTCCTGCATTCAAGCGCAGAAGCATGGCAAAATCCCAAAAAGAATCTGGAAAGCCGATGTTGAACAACGAACAGAACTTCAACGGCACCTCTGCAAGAATGAAGATAGAGAAGGTAGACGGCATGAGCACATTGGAGACAGACAATTCATTTTTACACAGAACGCAAGACTGACAACTATACAGAGACAATGAATATGGAATCAGAGATAAAAAAGAGAAGAGTAAGATTTGCGCCAAGTCCCACAGGGCCGTTGCACATGGGCGGCGTTAGGACGGCCCTGTACAACTATCTGTATGCAAAACAGGCAGACGGAGACTTTATACTAAGAATAGAGGATACAGACTCCAACAGATTTGTACCGGGGGCTGAGAGGTATATCATAGATTCGCTCCGTTGGTGCGGTATATACCCAAATGAGGGGGTTGATGCAGAGGGTAATATTGTTGAGGTTGCATCCGAGAGACATCCGCATGCCCCCTACAGGCAGTCTCAACGCAAGCCGTTGTACAGACAGTACGCAGAACAGCTGATAAAATCGGGAAATGCTTATTACGCATTTGATAGCGCGGAGGAGCTTGACGCCCGCAGAAAAGAGGCCGAGGCTCGCAAAGAGACCTTTGTCTATAATCAGAAGTCGAGGATGGAACTGAAGAATTCCCTCACCTTGCCTCCCGATAAAGTGGAACAACTGCTAAAAGAGACAACCAACTGGACAATCAGGTTCAAGACCCCGGAAAACAAGACAGTTAAGATGGACGATCTTATCCGCGGACATATAGAGGTAAATTCCAACACCTTAGACGACAAAGTACTGTGGAAACGTGCAGATGAGCTGCCAACATACCATCTTGCCAATATCGTTGACGACCACCTGATGGAGATAACCGAAGTAATTCGTGGAGAGGAGTGGCTGCCATCCCTTCCGTTGCATTATCTGCTGTACGAAGCATTCGGATGGCAGGAATCTCAGCCAAGATTTGCACATCTGTCGCTGCTGTTAAAGCCGGATGGAAAGGGGAAACTGAGCAAAAGAGACGGAGACAGGCTTGGCTTTCCGGTCTTCCCTCTTGAGTGGATATCCCCTACCGGAGATATATCAAGGGGATACAGAGAGGATGGCTATTTCCCCAACGCATTTATCAATATGCTGGCTCTGCTCGGCTGGAACCCCGGAACAGAACAGGAACTCTTCACCTTAGATGAATTGGTAGATGCCTTTTCTCTTGACAGAGTTATAAAATCCGGAGCAAGATTCAACCCCGAAAAAGCAAAATGGTTCAATCAGGAGTATCTTCGCAAACGCTCCCCAAAAGAGCTTGCCCAAGACTTCCTTCCAATCCTTAACAGCAAATTAGCAGAGACCTCAAAAGCAACCGAACACCCCGTAATAGTAGGCAAGGGTCAAATCCCATTCAGATATGTTGTACTGGTTTGCAATTTAATAAAGGAGCGTGCCCATTTTGTAAAAGATTTTTGGGATATAGCACACTACCTGTTTGTAGCGCCAACCTCCTACGCAGCCGCAGATGTAAAGAAATTCTTTACTCCAGATGTAAAACCATTAATAGAGCAGCTTTGTAGTCATCTGATGAACACAGAGTTCAAGGGATTCTGGCAGTTGCATGAATGCTGTAAAGAGCAGCACTCAGGCCCTGCAAATCAGGAGCACCATTGCTGCAAAAGCTCTGAAGCGTCCAATGGAATCTGTAGCAAACTGGCAGAGTTCATAGAGAAAAAAGATGAACAGGTGCATACTATAGAGGAGTCTTTAACCGGCTACATTAAGGAGAACGGATGGAAAATGGGACAGATAATGAATACTTTAAGACTCTTCTTTGTAGGAGAAGCCAAAGGATTGGGTATAGCAGACATCATATTCTTTATTGGAAAAGAGGAGGCTCTACGCAGAATTAAAGCAGGAATAGAGGCCAACGAACAGACGATGATAAAATAATGTACATACAAAGTACTTAAAAACTACTAAGAAATTGTCTAAAAAGGTAATTTCTGTGTTATGCCTGCTTCACAGATCCTCATTTATGTAAGTGGACTCCGGTTTGTTCAGCTTTGCAAACCTTGAAATTCCGCTTCTTATATTATAAATAAGAACCCCGAAAGTTTTTTCTCTAACTTTCGGGGTTCATCTCTTTTTTTACCCTCTTATCTTTACAGACAAACCCATAAGACACTCGTTACGGATTCATCAAATCTGTATTTCTAAAGTTCAGTATCTCATAGATAGAGTCAATGGCAGTGGCAGCAGGCGATGCCGGATCTATCAGTTTTGCACGATTGTACGCATTGATTGCCTCCCCCCACATCTGCTGTCTGCGATATATGCCGCCCAATAGATACCATGCATACGCATTATTGTCGTCAACACTCAACAGATTCAACAACTGGGAATATGCTTCATCTACCTTAGATTCCCTAAGTAATGCCTCAATCTCCAAAACAGTCATAACCTCCTGTATTGCCTTTTTCTTTTCCATCTGTAATACTATTTTACCAAGCCGGAGAATCCCATAAACGCCATGGCCAATATGCCGGCTGTTATAAGGGCAATAGGAATTCCTCTAAACAGCTTAGGAATATTTGAAAGCTCCATCTGCTCCCTTATTCCTGCAAAGATAGTTAAAGCAAGGCCAAATCCAAGAGCCGTTGCAACAGCATATACAACAGACTCAATAAGATTAAACATATGCGGAGCCGCACCGTTAAAGCCAAACTCTTTTGAAACCACAACTATTGCAATACCAAGAACAGCACAGTTGGTTGTTA
Source organism: Acutalibacteraceae bacterium (assembly GCA_963636615.1). Lineage (GTDB taxonomy): Bacteria > Bacteroidota > Bacteroidia > Bacteroidales > UBA932 > Egerieousia. The sequence goes on from CAVHKR010000011.1 coordinate 8,688, forward strand.
TAAGAGGAAGGAATATTCCCAATGCCTGATAAAGGGCAGGACTTACCTTCTTAAGTATAATCTCCACCATCTGTACCAATGCAGCAATAACCAATATAAAGGTAATAGTCTGCATAAACTCTATTCCAAGCGGTACAAGCAGGTAGTACTGTACCAAATATGTGAACATGGTAGCAAGAGCCATTACAAAACATACTGCGCTGCCCATTCCAATTGCAGTTGACACCTTATTGGAAACGCCTAAGAAAGGACATATCCCAAGGAATTGCGACAATACGATATTGTTAACGAATATCGCAGATATAATGATTAAAATATACTCCATATCAATTATTATTTACAGTATGTACTATTTTTTTAAATACTTGTTAAACAGAACCATTAAGTACCCAAGTACAAGGAATCCACCCGGAGCCAGCACAAAAGCCAAAACTCCGTCTGCAGGAGCAATCTTGCAACCGAATACAGAAAGACTGCCAAGCAACTCCCTAACAAAGCCTATTACCGTTAGGCTTAAAGAGAAACCAAGCCCAATACCAAGTCCGTCGCACGCAGACGCCATTACAGAGTGCTTACAAGCGTATGCCTCCGCACGTCCTAATACGATACAGTTAACAACAATAAGAGGTATAAACAGACCCAAAGTCTCGTACAAATCGGGAGTAAAGGCCTGCATTACAAACTGGAGAACTGTAACAAGAGATGCAATGATAACAATATAGCAAGGAATCTTAACCTTAGAAGGTATAACCGGAGCAACAGCAGAAATGAGCATATTTGAGAGAATAAGCACAAACGTTGTTGCCAAGCCCATCCCAAGACCGTTTATAGCAGAGGTAGTAGTACCCAACGTAGGACACATACCCAAAACAAGTACAAACGTAGGATTGTTTTTAATGAGTCCCTCTATTATAATCTTGAATTTATTCATTGTCTGTTCCTCCAGCTACATTATTGTTCTCTTTGATTGAAGTAAATACCTTGTATGCACTCTCTAAAGCATCTATATATGCCCTTGATGTAATAGTAGAGGCTGTGATTGCATCTAAATTACCACCATCCTTGGTAACTGCAAATTTAAAGTTGGGATCTCCCGGATTCTTTCCCTCAAATTGAGTTACAAAATGCTGTGTAGGATCTGTAATCTTAGCCCCCAGACCGGGAGTCTCCGCATGCGAGATAACAGATACCCCTTTTATCTCTCCCGATATTGTAAAACCAACCATCATGACAATCTTGCCCCCAAAACCCTTTGTTGTGTAGGACTCTATTGCATAACCTACAGGGGTACCGTCATTTACAGCCGGATAAACGATAAATGTCTTGCCATCGGCCTCAAACTCATATTTATCTGCAAAAGGATCGTTGGTAAAATCGGGAACCACACCACCAATGGCATTATTGATTTTAGCAACCTGTGCAGCTTCTATAGGCTTCTCTGTAAGAACATACACTCCACCTAAAACAGCGGCAGCGCCAAGGCATACAAGGCTCAAGACCACTACCATATTTTTGAACGATGATTGTATTGCCATTATTTAGCCTCCTTTGCAAATCTTTTAGGTTGAACATACATATTAATTAACGGTGTCACCGCATTCATTATAAGAATAGCAAACGAGATACCCTCCGGATAAGCTCCGAATGTTCTTATAAGAACCGTAAGGATTCCTATGCCTACACCATATATGACCATCCCCTTTGTACTCATAGGAGAGGTTACATAATCTGTAGCCATAAAGATAGCTCCCAACAACATACCTCCGGTAAGAAGGTTAAATACAGGATCTGTAAACTGTTCGGGATTGCACAGCCAGAGTATTCCGGAGAATACAAATACAGAGGCAAAAATTGCAACAGGAATATGCGGTTTTATTACCCTTCTGACCAGCAGATAGACAAAACCAATCAGCAAAGCCACCGCTGATATTTCTCCCGATGAGCCTATTCTTGAGAACAGCATCTCAATATATGAGAAATTATTGGCAGCAAAAATCTCATTCAGAGTTAATCCGCTTGCCAGGCCCTCTTTGACAATGCCAAGTGGAGTAGCTCCCGATGTTGCATCTAAAGAGGATGCAAACCAACTATGAGGAGTATTCCAATTTGTCATTATAACAGGGAATGAAACCAACAGGAACACACGAGCTACCAACGCAGGATTAAAAATATTCTGTCCCAGACCGCCAAATGTCATCTTGGCAATGCCGATAGCCACAACTGCTCCAACTACAGGTATCCACCATGGAGCGGAAACCGGCAGGTTCAACGATAGAAGCACACCGGTAACAACAGCAGACCAATCACAAACAGTGATGGTAGATTTCATAAGGTATTTCTCAATTAGATACTCAACTGCTACACAGGCTACAACACTTATAACCAACAATTTTATAGCAGCAAGCCCGAAAAAGAATACCGAAACGAGAACTGCAGGGAGAAGCGCTATTACTACATCCCTCATTAATTTAGCGGTACTCTCTTTCCCGTGTATATGCGGAGAAGGAGATACGATTAATTTATTCATTCTTTAATGTATTGATATTATAGTTCATTAACATGCAGCTTTTCCTTGCCATGGCATAGTTCAAACAAGTTTGACTCTGCTCATCTGGCTTACGGAAAAGGTTCATTAACATGCAGCTTTTCCTCGCCATGGCATAGTTTAAACAAGTTTTACTCTACTCATCCGGCTTACGGAAAGGCTACTTTTTAGGCCTGCTGCGCATAATCTTCATCACAGCGCCTTTTGCATATCTTATTGTGTCGAGCAACGGAATATTGGCCGGACAGGTAAACTGGCAGCACCCGCACTCTATACAGTCATAAACCTTATGAGCCTCAAGATCATCATACCTTTTAGCCTTACCAAGCCTGTTCAGCAGATAAGGTTCAAGACCCATTGGACAAGCCGAAACACATTTGGCACACCTTATACAGTTACCCTCCTGTTTTCTTTTAGTCTGTACCTCTGTAAGGAAGAGCACAGATGAAGATCCCTTAAGAGTAGGGGCATCAAGATTACTTATAGCCTTGCCCATCATAGGGCCACCGCTTATAACCTTGGCAGCAGCATCGGGAAGACCGCCTGCTTTCTCTATAATTGCACTCAATGGGGTTCCCACCCTGTGTTTATAATTCTTTTGGGCAGGAGCGCACTCTCCGGTAACGGTAAGAATACCCTCAAAAAGAGGTTTGTTCTTCTGAACAGCCTCATAAACAGCAAAAGCAGTTCCAACATTCTGAACAACAGCTCCGGTATCAATAGGCAACCCCATAGATGGGACCCTCCTTCCTACCACAGCATCTATAAGCTGTTTTTCACCACCCTGCGGATACTTTTTCTTTAACGGAACTATCTCTATACCGGAATACTTTGCCACATGTCCCTGCATTATTCTTATCGCCTCAGGCTTGTTCTCCTCAATACCCACAAATCCCTTAGAAACACCAAGAGCCTTCATCATTATTGATGCACCTATCAGAACCTGCTCCGGCATCTCTACAAGCACCCTGTAGTCAGATGTAAGATAGGGCTCACACTCTGCACCGTTAATGATGAGGAATTCGGCTTTCTTACCGGGAGGTGGTGAAAGTTTTACACAGGTGGGGAATGTAGCACCACCCAAACCTACAACACCGCACTCCTTGATTCTCTCTATAATAGCCTTAGCATCGAGATCTATCTCTCTTTTTATATCGGGAGTTCTATCTATAGTTTCAACCCATTCATCCCCCTCTACATTAATCACTACTGCCTTTGTCATATTCCCCGCCAGATCCTTTATCATCTCTATCCCCTTTACAGTTCCCGATACAGATGAATGGACAGGCGCAGAAATAAAGCCATTAGCATTAGCTATGAGTTGTCCCACTTTTACTTTGTCACCGGCTGCTACAATCGGTTCTGCCGGTGCGCCAAGATGCTGGGACATGGAGATATAAGCAATCTGAGGAATTGGAAAATCCTCTATTTTGGCATCCTTTGATATTTTATTATCATCTGGATGAACGCCTCCTAATGAAAATGTCCTCATTTTACTATATTTTAAGCATTGTTAACAACTTCGTTTTCTTCTCCCTTTACAGCCTCCTTTGGCTCCTCTACCTTAGGAGCAGCCGGAGCAACAGCCGGTTTTGGAGGGCGTGGAGGGAAGTTTACAGCATGAATAGCTCCTGTAGGGCATTCAGCCACACACTTGGTACACAAACGACATTTATTAAAGTCTATATACGCAAGGTTATTCTCCACTGTTATAGCCTCAAAAGGACATACCTTAAAGCACTTCCCACAACCTATACAAGCAGCAGTACAAGCCTTTCTTGCAACACCACCCTTATCCTTATTTACGCAGTCTACATATATGCGCCTATTCTTAGGACCCTTGTTCCTAAGCTCTATAATAGCTCTTGGACATGCCTTTACACAAGCTCCACAGGCTGTACATTTCTCCTCATCCACAACAGGCAACCCTGTAGTTTCATCCATAGACAAAGCTCCAAACTGGCAAGCCTCAACACAGTCCCCACATCCGAGACAGCCATATCTGCAACCGGTATCTCCGGCATAGAGCGAGTTTTTAACAGCACAAGAAGCGACTCCATCATAATCGTTTGTGCGAGGTCTGTTAGCACATGATCCGTTACATCTTACAACTGCAACCATAGGTGCTTTCTCTTTAACTTCAAAGCCTAAAGCAGCTCCAACCTTCTGCATGGTAGCATTTCCGCCAACAGGACAGTACATAGAATCTATATTGCCAGACTTAACACAGTTCTCGGCAAATGCACGACAACCGGCATATCCGCAGCCACCACAATTGGCCCCGGGCATTATAGCTTCAACAATGTCGATTCTTGGATCCTCTTCAACTTTGAATTTCTGTGCCACAAAATATAGCACTACCGCCAGAACAAGCCCCATGATGGTAAGGCTGACCACGGTGGTAATAATGATTGTTGTACCCATTTAATATTATTGTTTATCAATTATGAAGACAAAGTTGCCTGCAATCTTCTTGTTAAACAGGAATAATCCCACATAGTACATCCCAACCCCTACTATAGAGATCAGTCCTGTCCAAAGCTCCTCAAATTGCAACGCCTGCAAAATTAATAATAAAAATAAAAGGATAATCAAAGGAACAACATAAGAAATCACCACAGCACGCATACCCATAGATCTCTTCATGGTAACGGTAACGTGCTCTCCTATCTCCAATTTTAGATTATGCAGATTAACAGCCTCTATTATCTTTTCGCTCTTATCTGCCGCTGTACAAGCACCTTTCGCATGACAAGCGGCGCACAGTGACGAACTTTCAATCTTTACAGAAACAGATTGCGGTGCTATGGAAACAATTACACCGTCATGTTTCACAGCTTTCATATAATTCTCAGACATCGTATATTTGTAATGATTTCCTTACTTAAAATCTATTTAATCTTACTTGTTAACGGGTACTTTACATTTACGTATGAACTGAGGCGCCCCTGAACACGCCCAACCAATATAGGGGCCTCAAACAATAAAGGAATCTTGTTCAAATCATCAGTAACCCAGATGTTCATCTCCTCCTCCCCTGTAAAGACAGAGCCGGCAACCAATTTCACTGCAAACTTCAGAGTGTTAAAAGTTCCCAACTTCTGAATCCTCTTCACCTCTTTTCCCTTATAGATAAAATAGAAATTATATACATCATCGTCTATTGCAAAAGAGATGGGAATCTTGACATTCATTGCAACAGTGTTGAAATCTATACCCCTTACCTTGTAAAACAGAGAAACAAGATCATACGTTTCACCGGTACCCTTTAGGACAGTATCCTTTGGTGTTCTGTCATATTTCTGTATTTTAGCCTCTATCTCATTATTTGCAGGATTAAAATGAAAGGTATTCTGTATATGGTATTTCCCCTCGTATGTATCTCTGTAGAAGAAATAGGGGCGTACAGGATTAGCTGAAAACTTGCTCTCAAAAAGTTCCCTTACCTTAAAGAATATATCATAGAACTTAAAGGTTCTCCCCCTAATGACGCTATGATAATAGTTGTTGCTGTATGAAAGATTTGTAACAGCCTCCCCAACATCCGTATTAATTGCCCCCCATTTATAATTGACTGTATATGTAAGACTCTCTCCTGCCTTGTATGGTGGTTCATCTCCATTTGCAGCAGATATTACCGTCTGCAACATAAATACTATGCATATAAAAAGACCCCTCATAACTCTTGTTTATATAAAATCCTAAAAGTAGGTATCTTCCCCTATAAATTCATCATTGCTCCCTCCTGAATTCATTTTAGAGCCAACCTCCCCTATTCCATCTCCAAATGCGGCATTCAGATCCAACGCCCTGTCGTTCTCATCTACAAAACGAACCTCAGATGCTCTGAACCTCATAGGAACCTCCCCTGTTGCACCATTCCTGTGCTTTGCAATTATTATATCGGCAAGCCCCTCCTGAGACGGATCCTCTGCCATACCGTAGTAATCAGGTCTATGAATAAACATAACAATATCAGCATCCTGCTCTATGGCACCAGACTCTCTAAGGTCACTCAACTGCGGCTTCTTGGCACCACCCCTCGTCTCCACTGCACGGCTCAGCTGGGAGAGTGCAATAATCGGAATATTAAGCTCCTTTGCAATAGACTTTAGAGAGCGTGATATTGCAGACACCTCCTGTTCCCTCATCCCTTTCAGTTCAGGCGGCCCTGCCATCAGCTGCAGATAGTCTATAATTATCAGCTTTACCCCCGCCGATGATACAAGCCGGCGGGCTTTAGACCTGAACTCATAGATAGACAAAGAGGGGGTATCATCTATATACAACGGAGCCTGCGACAATTGGTTCAATCTTACGTTCAACTGTTCCCATTCGTACATCTCCAGTTTCTTACCACCCCTTATCTTATCTGAAGACAAGCCTGTTTCACTTGTCATCAAACGCTTTACAAGCTGTATGGCAGACATCTCCAACGAGAATACAGCTACAGGTACCTTATGGTCTACAGACATGTTTCGCGCCATTGTCAGCACAAAGGCCGTTTTACCCATTGCAGGTCTGGCCGCAATAATTATCAGATCGGACGGCTGCCAGCCGTAAGTTATACTGTCTATTCCTGTATATCCGCTTGGCACACCGCTAAGTCCGTCCTCCCTATTCTGTACATTTTCAAGCTCTGTAATAGCTTCATTCAACACATCCTGAACACTTTGTGTCTCCCTCCTCATATTCCTGTCTGCAAGGTTGAAAATCTTCTGCTGTGTAGAATCTAACAGATCATCTACAGGAATAGTATCATCAAATGAATCTCGCTGCACCTCGTAGGAGATAGATATAAGCTCCCTCTGTATATATTTCTGGACAAGCACCTTGGTGTGGTACTCCAGATGTGCTGCCGCCCCTATCTTCATGCTTAATTGAGACAGATAGTAAGCACCCCCTATCTCCTCAAGGTCATCTGTTTTTTTAAGCTCCTGAGCCACAGTATAGATGTCGATTGGAGCATGCTGCATGGCAAGGGCACTTATGGCCTTAAAGATCTTTCTGTTGGCCTCCTTGTAGAAACAATCGGGAATAAGAATATCCAACACATCTGCAACAGAATTAGGCTCAAGAAGCAAAGCCCCCAAAACCGCCTCCTCTATATCTATGGCCTGTGGCGGTTTCTTTCCGCTTTCAAGCCCAACGGTCTCAACATTTTGTATCTGGTTAGACCCCTTTTTCCCTTTTGACGATACTGTTTTTGCCATACATCTATAATTTTTGTAGACAGCTAAGGTAAACATTATTAAACAACTGTTCTTACTTTTTTGCGAACAGTATTATTAACATGTTTATGAACACCACTATAGTTACAATTTATCTAATGCCTTTATTATTAAATCAATGGACAATCTCACCTCATTAAAACTTATACAGAGCGGAGGGGCAATTCGGAACGATGTAGGCTGAAACAGGAACCAGTCTGTAAGAACCCCCTCATCCAAAAGCCTGTACAGGATCTCATGCGCTGCAGCCTCATTCTTAAGATCAACTGCTATGAGCAGTCCCAAAGAACGTATCTCCTTCACTTTGGGATGCGCAGACAAAGCCTCAACATACATTCTGTTCTTCTCCTCTACCTCCTCTATCCATTTTTCACGTAAAAGAACCTTTAGCGATGCCAATGCAGCCGCACATGAGACAGGATGCCCCCCAAATGTGGTAATATGTCCCAAGGGAGGATTACTCTGCCATGCCTTCATAAGCTCTTTTGATGCAGCAAACGCTCCCAACGGCATTCCCCCACCAAGAGCCTTGGCCATGGTTAGTATATCGGGAACAGTATTATAATGTTCAAAAGCAAACATCTTACCTGTTCTGCCAAAGCCTGTCTGAATCTCATCAAAAATGAGCAACGCGCCCGTCTCTCTGCACCTCTCTCTAAGGGCTGTCATAAACCCTTTTGTGGCAACCTGCACGCCACCCTCCCCCTGCACCGGCTCAATAAGTACACAGGCTGTTTTTTCAGTTATCCCCTTTAAGCTCTCTATATCGTTGAAATCTAAATATTTCACATTTGGAAGAAGCGGTTGGAAAGCAGATTTGAAAGCAGTATCGCTCATCATGCTGAGTGCTCCGTGAGAGGATCCGTGGTAAGCATGCCTGAAACTTATCATCTCTCCTCTGCCTGTTACCCTTTTTGCCAATTTAAGCGCCCCCTCATTTGCCTCACTTCCCGAATTTACATAGTAGATATTG
>CAVHKR010000012.1:0-17011 GCA_963636615.1 Acutalibacteraceae bacterium
ATTCTTTACTAAGTAGGAGAGAATCTTCTGGTCAATCTCGTCAATTTGGTATTTTCCCATCTTCTTATAAAAATATTAGAACTGGTTACAAAATTAACAAAGAATCTTATCTGAGGTTATATTTCTGATAAAAAAATAACCATTTAAGAGGCAAATCCCCTTTACAAGCCGTTTCATACTCCACTTTTGGGCATGGAACGTACCTGTAAGTTTCATTTTTTAACACAGGAATCTTTATCCACCATCTCCCAGTTACCATGCTTGTAACAAACTCTATTTCCTGCTGATTATCATAGAGTTTTACAATCTTCTGTATAAAATTGTCAGAAGAATGAGGCTTGTTTGGGTTCTCTATTTTGTTATCACAAACCCCTATGCAGATATGCAAAACAGTTTGCGCAATCAATCTGTAACAAACATCGGGAAGCAGAGCCTCATCTCTATCTTTAACCGTTGATTCTGTTAAGAAAATATTGCGTTTTCCAAGAGAAAGACCTATATACCTTCCAATATGACATATCTCCTCTGCATAAAGACCGTTAGGATTGCCGCTCTTTTGGGACAGAGGAAAATCTGAATATCTCATGCAATTGAAATCTATTACAAACAGATCCTTATCTCTCATCACAGGCTCAACAGAACAGATATCATTCCTTATATCCCCAAGCCTCAACAACTCCATACTCTGTTTAGACAGCCTCTTCAATACCCCCGGATTACAGAGATAGGTCTGGTATCCGCACATACAGAAAGACTCCGTTCCCGTGTGAGAAGTATACAACTTTATCTTTTCGTAGCTACCCGAGCATACAAGACAGGTATTTATTCCATCGGGATAGACAGTCTTGGATATGACATTTTTACAGGAGAGCAGAGTCTCCCCCCTGTCCCATACTATAAAAGGGATAGAGCTTTTGCAGAACTTTGCAGCATAGATAGAGAGCTCCTCCCTGCGTATCCCCTTTATAAACAAGAACTTTGACTTGCTATGAAGATAAAGCCCCTTCAATTGAGCCAAAATCTCCCCATTATCAATTCCCACACAGGCAATAACCCCCTTGTACCTGCCGTTCTGAGCGCAGGCATAGAGATCTGTCTCCGCAGAATAATCAATAACATTCAGCCAACCGTTGACAAGCATTATTTTTTCCTTTTGGATGATTTTGTCTTACCCCCTTTAGCCCCCTGGCCAGTCTTCTCTATTATTGCAAGGCAATCCTCCGCTGTAAGAGCAGCAGCCTCCTGCCCCTTTGGAATCTTGTAGTTGTTGCCTGCATGCTTTATATACGGGCCAAAACGTCCGTTCAGAATCTGAATATCCTCATTAGGGAACTCCTTTATAAACTTGGCCGCCTCTTTAGCCTCATGTTCTACTATTATAGCCCTTGCCTCCTCTATAGAGACAGTGTAAGGACTGTAGTCCTTGCCAAGAGAGACATACTTGCCGTTATACTTCAGATACGGGCCAAACCTGCCTATGGCAGCAGTAACGCTCGTGCCATCTATCTCACCCACAACCCTTGGAAGAGCAAATAACTTAACAGCCTCCTCCAATGTTATGGTCTCTATCAGCTGCCCCTTCGGCAGCCCTGCAAACTGTTTGTCAGGGTCATCATTCTCCCCCTTCTGAACCACAGGCCCAAACTTGCCTAACCTAACAATCATCCTCTTTCCGGAAACAGGATCACATCCAAGCACACGCTCCGCATTCTTATGTTCAGAAACAGCCAAAGTATTCTCAACCTGTTGGTGAAACGGCCTGTAAAAATTCTCTATCTCCTTGTTCCACACTAATTTCCCTGCAGCAATCTTATCAAAATCCTCCTCTACCTTAGCCGTAAAACCATAGTCCAATATATTAGGGAAATTAGCACTGAGAAAATCTGTAACTAACATCCCGATATCCTGCGGGAACAGCTTGCCCCGCTCCGCTCCGGTCATCTCCTTAAGCATCTTGCAGGTAATCTTTCCCTTGCTATCCAGGCACAACTGCAAATACTCCCTTGCAGCACCCTCCCTATCCTCCTTAATAATATAACCACGTTGAGTTATAGTAGAGATTGTAGGTGCGTAGGTAGACGGACGGCCTATCCCAAGCTCCTCCAACTTCTTTACCAAAGAAGCCTCAGAATATCTTGGCGGCCTTTGGGTAAAACGCTCCGTGGCAGTAATCCCCCTGCTCTCCAATCCCTCGCCCACATTCAGTACCGGCAGCAGCTGGTTCTCGGAATCCTCCGGCTCATCATCCCTGCTCTCAAGATAAACCTTAAGGAATCCGTCAAACAGAACCTGTTCCCCCTGAGAAACAAACAAAGAATCTATTTTGCTTCCCGATACAAATATATTCGTCTTCTCCAAACGGGCATCCGACATCTGAGACGCAACAGTACGTTTCCAGATAAGATTATACAACCTCTTTTCTGCCATTGTCCCCTCTATGCTCTGCCGTGAAGCGTATGTGGGCCTTATTGCCTCATGCGCCTCCTGCGCCCCCTTGCTCTTGGTTTTGTACTGCCTCACCTTAGAGTACTCCTCTCCGTACAATAGAGAAACAGTCTCCTTGATGGTATTTATGGCCAACTGAGACAGATTTGTAGAATCCGTTCTCATATAAGTTATAAGACCATTCTCATACAAGCTCTGTGCAACCCTCATGGTCTGGCTAACAGAAAACCCTAACTTTCTCGAAGCCTCCTGCTGCAGCGCAGAGGTGGTAAACGGAGGAGCCGGAGTACGCGAACACTCCCTCTTCTCAATATTATCTATCACAAAAGAGGACTCTGCACATCTCTCCAAAAACCGCTCAGCCACCCCCCTCTCTGCAAACTTCTGCTCAAGAGTACCCTTGATGACAACACCTGCAGGATGCCCCACAGGATGAAACTCCCCTGTAACCTTAAAGAACGGCTCCGCCTTGAAGCCAAGAATCTCCCTCTCCCTCTCCACAATAAGCCTCACCGCCACAGACTGCACCCTGCCGGCAGAGAGCTTTGGAGCCACCTTTTTCCACAGAATAGGAGATAACTCAAAACCAACCAGACGGTCGAGCACCCTTCTGGCCTGTTGAGCCATAACAAGATTAAGGTTAACCTTACGCGGATTCTCAACGGCATGCAGAATAGCATCCTTGGTAATCTCGTGAAAAACAATACGTTTAGTACTATCATCATTAAGGTTCAATGTCTGTTGCAGGTGCCATGCAATAGCCTCTCCCTCCCTATCCTCATCGGATGCCAGCCACACGGTACCGGCCTTTTTTGCAAGCGATTTAAGCTCTGCAACAACCTTAACCTTATCCTCAGATACTTCATAATCGGGCTTAAACCCATTTTCAATCTCAATACCAAGATTCTTTTTAGACAAATCCCTTATATGCCCAAAACTGGACTTTACGGTGTAACCCTGTCCAAGAAACTTTTCAATAGTCTTAGCCTTGGCAGGAGACTCAACAATAACTAAATTATCCCCCATTTTTTATCGGCGCATTCTGTAGTAATCCTTAAAAATAGCCCGAACATCTTTTGCCCAACCTATTTTCAGGTACTTGCTTAAATTTTCAAGAAACTGCAAAGTAAGTTATTATCCAAGGTAAAATGCAAATTTTTATTTCTATTTTTGCCACAACAATTAAACAAGCAATCCTATAACACCGATTATGGCAATTGAAAAGATATTCAAAGAGAAGAAAGAAATAATCAAATGGTTCTGGATACTAATCTCCATTCCATTTGCAGCATTAGCCGTAGCCCTGCTGCTTGTAAGTCTGTTTACGCATATTCCCTCATTCGAAGAGTTAGAAGATCCAAGAAGCAACCTTGCAACCCAGATATTGGCAGAGAACGGAGAGGTACTTACAACCTACCACATAGAGAACAGATCCTATATCTCATTTGATGACCTCTCCCAAGGTCTTAAGGATGCCATAGTAGCAACAGAAGACGCAAGATTCTACCAGCACAGCGGAATAGATTTTAAGAGTTTGGCCAGGGTAGGGGTAAAATCGGTGCTGCTTGGCAACAGACGAGGAGGAGGAGGAGGAAGCACCCTGTCTCAGCAATTGGCCAAATCGCTTTTCCCAAGAGACACGGCAAAATCAAGTATCCCCGGAGCCAAGATATTTGTTTTGGGGGTAAACAAACTGAGAGAGTGGATTACAGCTGTAAAATTGGAGCGGAACTATACCAAGCAGGAGATACTTAGCATGTACATGAATGCAGTCTTTTTTGGGAGCAACGCATACGGCATAAAAGCTGCAGCCAATACCTTCTTTGCAAAAGAACCCATAGACCTTACAATAGAGGAAAGTGCACTGCTTGTTGGAATGGTTAACATGCCAACACGATTCAACCCCGTAAGACATCCGGAGCGGGCACTCACAAGAAGGAACTTTGTATTGGGACAGATGTCCAAATACGGATACATAACCGAACAACAGAGAGACTCCTTAAGACAACTGCCCATAACCCTTGATTATCAGAGACAAGACCATATAGCAGGCAGAGCGCCATACTTTAGAGACATGCTAAAGAAGCTGATGAATGCCCAAAAACCCAAACGCAGCAGCTACAGCAACAACGAAGACTACCGGTCAGACTCCCTGCAATGGGCAACAGACCCGCTTTACGGTTGGATAAACAAGAATCCAAAGCCGGACGGCACAAAATATAACTTAGACAAAGACGGACTTAAGATTTACACCCCGATAAACGCCAAGATGCAGCAATACGCAGAGGAAGCCGTTGCAGAGCACTTGGGCAGAGACCTTCAACCACAATTTAACAGAGAACTCAGATGGAAGAACAACAAGCCGTTTGACAACTCTACCTCAAGGGAGACCATTAACTCAATAATGAAGCAGGCAAGACGCTGGAGCGACAGATACCGTGTAATGAAAAACAACGGAGTGCCGGAAAAAGAGATACTGCAGAGCTTTGACAAACCTGTAAAGATGAGAGTCTTCTCATGGAAGGGGGAGATAGATACCACAATGACACCAAACGACTCCATACGTTACTACAAATCCTTCCTCCGTGCAGGCTTTTTAGCAATAGAACCCGGTACAGGCAATGTGAAAGCGTATGTTGGCGGCAACAACTACAAATACTTTAAATATGATCAGGTAAAACAGGGTAAACGGCAGGTAGGATCTACATTCAAGCCATTCCTTTACACCCTTGCAATGCAAGGCGGCTACACCCCCTGCGACAAAGTAGTGAATGTGCCGCAGTCATTTGTCATAGGAGAGGATATCTGGACCCCCAAAAGCACAGACAAGCCGGAATGGATAGGCCGTACCGTAACGCTCAAATGGGGGCTTACCAAGAGCAGCAATAACATATCGGCCTACCTTATGAAACAGTTCGGGCCCGAAGCTCTTGTAAACATGGCTCATACAATGGGGATAAAGACATGGTTAGATCCTGTCTACTCATTATGTGTAGGCTCTGCAGATGTGCCTGTATATCAGATGGTATCTGCCTTTAACACATACCCGGGGCAAGGCGTCTACGCAGAACCGCTGTTTGTTACAAGAATAGAGGACAAGAACGGCAATCTCCTCTCTACCTTTACATCCCGTAAAAGAGAAGCCATAAGCGAAAAGACAGCCTACCTTATGGTAAACCTCATGCAGGGGGTAGTTAACGAGGGTACCGCTGCAAGAATACGATACAAATATATACCCCAAGGAGACGTAGCCGGCAAGACAGGCACAACCAACGACCAGTCAGACGGCTGGTTCATAGGTTATCTGCCAAAACTCACCGCCGGTGTATGGGTTGGCGCAGAGGACCGTCAGGTTCACTTTGCCGGGTTGGCACTTGGAGGAGGCTCCAATATGGCACTCCCCATTTGGGGCATCTTTATGAAAAAAGTATTGGACGACGGAACCTTAGGCGTTACAAAAGAGGATAAGTTTGCCATTCCCGATGGATTTGACGTTGCGCTTAATTGCGATGGTACTGATTCCGATTTTGATGCCAATATTAATCAGAGTGACCAATACTTCGACTAAAAACTAAATAAAGATGGGATTTCTGCAGACGATGAAAAAGAGAAACATTGCGCTTATTTACGGAGGGAACTCTTTGGAGGCAGAGATCTCCATAAAGAGCGGTAAAAATGTAGCAGACAACTTAGACAGAGAGAGATACAACATATATGAGATTCTGCTTAGAGGGGAGAGCTGGAGAGTTCTAAACCCAAATGGAGAGGCTGTGGCAGAGACAGCGGCAGAGGAGCTGTTGAATAAAGAGATAGAGATAGAAAAACAATACACAACAGGCAAAGCTCTCTCTATAAAAGCCAACAACTCAGGAGCCAACGGCCGTGTAAAGCTAAAAGATCTGCAAGATTTTCCCGGCATAGAGATAGACAAGACAGACTTCTCATTTTCCTTTAATGGGGTAAAGACCAACTTCAATTACGCCTTTATAATGATACACGGCAATCCCGGTGAAAACGGTGTATTGCAGGGATATTTGGAGATGATGGATATTCCGTTCAACACCTGTTCGTCATTTGTCTCCACAATAACCTTTGACAAACACTCCTGTAAACGCTTTCTCGATTTTTCGGGAATAAATCTGGCAAAAGATATATTCATAAGAAAAGAGGAGTTCTGTTTTGCAGATTGCGATTCCATTATAGGTAAGTTGGGACTTCCGTTATTTGTAAAACCGTCAGACGGCGGAAGCAGCTTTGGGGTTACCAAGGTAAAGAGACCCAACGAACTTGCAGAAGCAATAAAGATGGCCTTTACAGTCAGCTCCTCTGTGCTCGTTGAGGAGTGCATAAAGGGCAGAGAGGTTACCAACGGAATATACACGGCTAACGGAAAAATTGTTGCTCTACCTGTAACAGAGATAGTTACAGACAGAGAATTTTTTGATTACGAGGCCAAGTATCTTGGGCAAAGCCGGGAGATATGCCCTGCCCCGTTAAACGAAGAACTTACCTGCAGAGTACAGAAAACATCGGAGAGAATATACAGATATCTTGGCTGCACAGGGCTTGTAAGAATGGACTATTTCATTAGGGATAACGAGATCTATTTTCTTGAGATGAATACGGTGCCCGGCATGACCGCCATGAGTCTTGTTCCGGCGCAGGTAAGAGCTGCAGGCATATCAATGCAAGAGTTCTTTACCACCCTCATAGAGGAGAGCTTCCAATAGCTCTCACAGCAGATATGACACACAAACAGTTTGTATTGCAAGGAAAAGCGCAGCTTACTCCGCTGTATGGTGAGCGGGAGGCAGAAGTGCTTGTAAGTACACTCCTGCGAGAGGTAGCCGGTCTTGGTGTCTATGATTATATTATGTATCCCCATAAAGAACTTAATGACACGGCACTGCTTGCCCTGCAGCTGCAGCGGCTTAGAGCCGGAGAACCGTTGCAATATATTTTGGGATATACCTGGTTTTGCGGACATAAATTCAGAGTTACAGAAGACACCCTTATCCCAAGACCGGAAACAGAGTATCTGGTTAGTCTTATTACAGGCAAGCATGGCGTTTATCCTGTTGGAAATAACGAGGAATGTTTGTGTAACCCTTTGCGAATCTTGGATTTATGTACAGGTAGTGGCTGTATAGCATGGTCGCTTGCCTCAATGATTTCTAACAGCGAGGTTTGGGGGTGTGACATCTCTGCCACAGCTTTGGCGGTGGCACAGGGGCAGGATGGGGAGGATTTTGTAGGGAATCTGAAAAATACCCCAGAATTCTTTAAGGCAGACCTGCTTTCTAACGAAGCTTTGGAGATAATAGAAAAGGCAACAGGACAGCACCACGCAGCCGGAGAGAGCAATTGCAGAGATGACGGTAGTATGGATATCATAGTCAGCAATCCCCCCTATGTGCTTGAGGAGGAGAAGATTTTTATGCAACGGAATGTTTTGGAACATGAACCGCACATAGCCCTTTTTGTTGACAACAATACCCCACTGCTCTTTTATGACAAAATTGTTACGTTAGGGACACACCTGTTGAAGATTGGTGGAGAGCTGTGGTTTGAGATTAATGAACGATTTGCAGATGAGGTGGTTAGCCTTATGAATAATTATGGTTTTACCGAATGCAGGGCTATTGAAGATCTTAACGGAAAGAAAAGATTTGTGCATGGAACTTGGCGAAAAAGAGATTAATGTTCAACTTTGCTTGTAGAGACAAAGGAATAGAAAATGTTATTTAGTGCAATGGTAAATAGATTCTGGTGGTGGCGCAAAGAGTTATCTTTGTGAGTCTCCACTTTTTTCTGTTATCATTAACCATAATACATATTACAGTTTACCGGAGCTCGCAACAGTTCCGGTTTTTTTGTGCTTTAAACTATGCCGCTCTTGGTTCTGTTGTGCTCCATTACATGAATTTTTAAGAGATTTAAACATTTTTGATTATGAAGACAACAAAAAAAATTTCTCTTCCCGAGAGTGAGATTCCAAGACAATGGTATAACATTTTAGCAGACATGCCACAGCAGCCGCAGCCGCTCCTTAATCCTGCAACCCACCAGCCGCTAAAAAAGGAGGAGATGTATGGTTTGTTTGCAAAAGAGCTTGTGGAACAGGAATTTATAAAAGATAAATTTGTAGATATCCCTAATGAGGTTGAGACTCTTTACAAGATATACCGTCCTACTCCGTTGGTAAGGGCAAGCGGTTTGGAAAAGGCACTGGACACCCCTGCAAGGATCTATTTTAAGAATGAGAGCGTAAGCCCTGTTGGCTCACACAAACTGAATACCGCTATAGCGCAGGCATTTTATAATAAAATAGAGGGGATAAAGCATCTTACAACAGAGACAGGAGCAGGACAATGGGGCAGTGCAATGAGCATTGCAGCACAACATTTTGGGTTAGATGTCAATATCTTTATGGTTAAGAACAGCTACCTTAACAAGCCGTACAGAAAGATAGTAATGAGCACTTATGGCGGAATAGTCCATGCTTCACCATCAGATGTTACAGAGTTCGGGCGTACGATTTTGTCCAATGATCCAGATTGTGGTGGCTCACTTGGCATAGCCATCTCTGAGGCGGTAGAGATGGCGGTAAAGAGAGCTGATTGCAGATATGTGTTGGGTAGTGTACTCAATCACGTGCTTTTGCACCAGACCGTTATTGGTTTGGAGGCAGAGAAGCAGATGGAGATGGTGGGTGATTACCCAGACAAAGTCATTGCCTGCTTTGGCGGCGGTTCAAACTTTGGTGGCATCACTTTCCCGTTTTTGAGACGTGTGTTAGAGGATGAAAAACAATATGGCAAAGGTGCGGCATCTGTAAGACAAACAGAATTCATTGCCGCTGAACCTGCTGCCTGTCCCAAGCTTACATGCGGAAAGATGGAGTACGATTTTGGTGATACTGCCGGTATGACCCCTCTTATTCCAATGTATACGTTAGGTCACGATTTCCGGCCGAGCCAGATTCACGCAGCAGGTTTGCGATACCACGGGGGCGGACAGATTGTAAGCAAACTAAAGGAGATGGGATATATAGACTCCTGTGCCATTGGGCAGGAAGAGACATTCCGTTCCGGAATACTGTTTGCACGCGCAGAGGGTATCATACCTGCACCGGAAAGTTGCCATGCCATTGCCCTAACCATAAGAGAGGCTATAAAAGCCAAGGAATCAGGGCGTAGCGAGGTTATACTGTTTAACCTGAGCGGACACGGGCTTATAGACCTTCCTGCATACAAGGCCTATCTGAAGAGATAGCGCACCAAGTCTGCAACAGTCTTAACATTAATCACCTCAATCGCACGCCCCTTTGTACTGTCATCCAATTTGCCGGAGCTGTTAAAAGCCGAAACAAATATTTTGTTAAAACCAAGCTTTTCAGCCTCGGCAATCCTCTTTTCAATCTGCCCTACAGGACGAACCTCACCGCTAAGCCCAACCTCACCGGCAAAGGCCGTTCTTCCCGATACATCTACATCAAAATTAGAAGAGAGGATAGCAGTAACAATAGCCAGATCGCAGGCTGGGTCAGAGACCCTGAGCCCACCGGCAATATTCAGAAATACATCCTTTTGAGCCAATTTAAACCCTGCACGTTTTTCAAGTACCGCAAGCAGCATATTAAGCCTGCGGACATCAAATCCCGTAGCGGAACGTTGGGGAGTACCGTATGCCGCGCTGCTTACAAGAGCCTGTATCTCAATTAGGAATGGTCTGCCTCCGTCTAACATTGCGGCCACGGCAATACCGCTAAGATTGTCTCCGTGCATTGGAATGAACAGTTCGGAAGGGTTGAGTATCTCCTCCAAACCGTGTCCTGTCATCTCATATACTGCAAGCTCGGCTGTTGAACCGAATCTGTTCTTTATACTGCGTAGTATTCTGTACGAGTGCCTTGTGTCTCCCTCAAACTGCAGTACGACATCCACTATATGCTCTAAAACCTTTGGACCTGCTATTGTCCCGTCTTTGGTTATATGCCCAATAAGTATTACCGGAATATTTGTCTCTTTGGCAAATCTTAAAAGAGATGCTGCGCACTCCCTTACCTGAGATACGGAGCCTGCGGAGGAATCTATGTTCTGCGAATATATTGTCTGAATGGAATCGACTATTATTACATGAGGAAGAATATCCGAGGCATGGTTAAGGATGTTTTCAAGCAGAGTCTCAGGGTAGACAATACAGTTTTCGTGAGCTACGCCAATGCGCTCTGCTCTTAACTTTATCTGCCTTGCGCTCTCCTCCCCGGAGACATAAAGCGTTTTAAAAGCCCTGTTTGCAAGAGGAATCTGTAGAGAAAGAGTAGATTTGCCAATCCCCGGCTCCCCTGCTATGAGCACCATTGAACCCTTAACCATTCCACCGCCAAGCACCCTGTCCAATTCTCCCAAACTAAGGATAATCCTGCTCTCGTCGTTAGACTGTATATGGGTAAGCGGTTGCGGAATGCTTTGGGAATTATCCAACAACCCTCTTTGTTTTACAGAATACGCCCTCTGCGGCTCTTTGGTAACAATCTCCTCTACCATTGTGTTCCACTCTCCGCATGAGGGGCATTTGCCCATCCACTTGGGGCTTTCCGCACCGCAATTGGTGCAAAACCACGCTTTCTTAACCTTTGCCATATTCTACTTTAGAAAAGACTTAACTTCTGTGCAAAAATACCCTTACTATACAAACCTTGCAGCAACGCTAAACATGTTAGTCCCTGTCAGAAATTTATTACACCAATAAATCTGTTCCGCAAAATTAATGATTTTCCGGTTTTGCGAAACAGGAGCAGGTTCTATTAGACAGAAGGTACAGGCGCAGATGAGCCTGTACCAATAATTATAACGAGCTTTTTAACAGTACTGAATAATTCAGTCGTCAATTAAACAGTTTTGTATAGACATAGACTGCTGTTTGCTTTCAATACGCAGCATTCTCGTATCTCTTTGTGTAGGATTTCTTTTGAGTCTTGGGTTGGTGCTGCCCCTCTCTTAACAAAAAAGTAACGAATGGGGGGTGGGGAGCAGAATCTCAGAAGGGGGAAAATAAGATTTATGCTTTTCAGAAGAAATTATTTGATAAAAAGATGTAAATTGCATCTGATTTTTGGGCGGAGACATAAGAAAATGTATAAAAAATTTGTAGGGTTATTAAAAAATGCTTACGTTTGCAAGAAGAAATCTCGTGTTATAACGAGATTCACAGAGAAAACAGAGAAAAATATATAAAACGGAGAGTATAATAAACAGAGAACGTAAAAACGTAAAAATGGGAATTATTCACTTTTTATTTTTTTAAATTTATAAATTTAAAGTTTTTTAATTATGAACAAAAAGTTTCTAAGTGTGATTCTGTTTAGCGCACTAATGTTTGGCGCAACAGGCATGTTCACATCTTGCAAGGACTACGATGACGACATTGAGCAGCTTAACAATGAGGTAGCTGCCCTAAAAACATCTGTGGCAGATTTGCAGACAAAAGTGGGCAATGGTAAATTTGTTACCAACATCGTAAAGAACGGTGATGGTATCACTGTTACGTGGAATGACGGCTCAACAAGCACTATTGCCACTATCAAAGGTGATAAGGGTGACAACGGTGTTGACGGCAAGACCCCTACAATTGAGATTGATCCAACAACCAACAACTGGGTGATTAACGGAGAAGATACCGGTATCTGCGCAGCTGGTAAAGATGGTTCACAGGGCCCTGCAGGTGTAGATGCAAAATCTCCATCTATCAGCGAGGAGACCGGTAACTGGGTAGTTTATACTTGGAATGCAGAGACAAAAGAGTATGATGCTACCGATACAGGCATTTCAGCTAAGGGAGCCAATGCGTACATAACAGACAAAGGCAGTTACTATGAGTTGAACGTTGCTATAGATAAAGAGGGCTCAGCTTATACCCAGGTTAAGTTACCTAAAGCAGCTACGATTATTAGTCTTCAGGCGGCAGTTATCAGTTCTACCGGAGCTATTCAACCTGCTGAAATGCAGCTTAACTATGGTAAAAAATTGGCAGCAGCTATGATATTCAATGGTAAATCGTATGCCAAGAATCAGATTTTGCTTACCCAGACAAGTACTCTTAGCGCCATAGTCAATCCTATTGATGCAGATGCTACTGCATACAGTTTTGTTTTGGCAGACTCAAAAGGCAAAGTTCCTTTCAAGGTATCTGCTGTTGATGCAAACAGAACAGAAAGAGCCCTTACCCGTGCTGCCACACCAAACAAAGGCGTATATGACATGACTGTAGAGTATCTTTCTACAGACTATTGCGGGAAAGCTGCAGGGTGGTATGCTCTTACTACCGAGACTGCTTACGGAGTTGTAGCTTCTTCATACGATGTTAAGATTACAGAGCAAGAGATCAACACTATTACAGTTAGCAGCTTGAAGAATCTTTCAGTTGATATGAACAAAGAGCTTGATTTATCAGGTTGTTTTGCTAATACATCTGTTGCATCAGTGAACGGCGACAACGTTAACGATTTAACTCCATACATAGTTGACTATTATTTTGAGTTTGCAGACCAGGCAGCTGCAGCTGCTATTGGCGCAACCATCTCAGGGAAAACATTCAAGGCAACATCACGGGGGGTCTTGTCTGTTAAGGTTTATGCCCTGCTTGTATCGGGAGAAAAGATAAATGGTACTCCAATAACTGTAACAGTTAACTATGTTGCTCCTGTTGGTGTGCTTGGCAATGTTGAGTGGACTATTACAGATGCACCGGGCAAGAATGTTGTTTATCTTCCTATAGAGGCTATTCAGAATCAGCTTGTAGCATCTACAGATACTCAGTATCCTTCGGTTAACAAGGTAGGCACCTATACATTTGCAAATGATAAGGCTCTTAACGCTAATAAGGTAACAGTAAACAGTACAGACTATGGTGTTGCTGCCAACCCTGTAGCTGAGGCTTGGCTTGGCGCAATAGATGAGACTACTCTATATATAAAGGATAATACCGGTGCGTACGTTGCGGTTGCATCTCCTGCTACAATCAGAACTCCGATGTATGTTAAGTTTACATTTGATGTGACTACAGCATTCCCTGGTGAATTCAAGGTTAAACTTGGATTCAAGAAGAACGGTGCTGCCGACAATGCTATTGAGGTTCCTGTTAATGTAATCATTAAGGCTCCTGTTGCTGAGAGTCCGCTTCGCAGATTAACCAGCTACTTTAGCGGCGACAATGCTACTGTTTATGGAGAGTATCCTGCAACATACCCATCAGCTACTGAGGTAACTTATAATCTGTTTAGGTTATATGCAGATATGCCTTCTGCTGTAAGCGCTAATGTACTGTTTGGTGAGACTCAACATGTTAATGTTGAAGGTCATGTTTGCGCTCCATGGTTAGTAGACGCAACAAGCGGTAATATTAAGGTTAAAGTGTACGACAACACTATAGGTGCAGACAACAGCGATAATGTTTACTCAACAAGACAGATGAAAGTGACGTATAAGGTGTATGGTAATGTGCATATCCCTTATATTACAGATACATTCAACCTAACTGTTAAGTCTGAGATTAAGGAGGGTACTATTACTGTTGCTCCTACTGCTGTATTTGAGGGTAATGGAGTAGATCCTATAGTTGTAAACTTGAGTAACTTTACTGCTAAGGATGTTTACGGAACAGGTTATAACATTGCTCAGATGTACAAGAATACTGGTACAGCATCAGCCCCTGTTTGGAATGTAGATGCTTCAGAACCTATGGATAGCAGAATAAGTGGGGTAACTCTTGAGTTGGCAGACCAGAACGCTCAGGATTACTTAGAGTTTGTTCTGGATGGTGGTAATCAAATCTATAAGAGCGGTACTAATGCATACTCATGCTTCAAGGTTAAAAAGAAAGCATCTGTAACAGCTCTTGTAACAGATACTCCTTGTAAGGTTACTGTTAAGATACTGGATAAGTGGGGTGTTTACACAACATTTGATGTAACAATCACTTTGAAAAGATAATACTAACTTAGAGACGAATTGAGGGTGCGCAAGCACCCTCTTTTTTTGTTTCTTTCCTAACCCGAGACAAAGTTTGATCTCTCCGGGCCGACGTTCTTTTGTGTTGGTATCTCAGAGGATGGAGAAAAAACTGTATATTTGTAAAAAACTAATATTTATCCTATGAGATACGTGTCTTTTAAGAGGCTGTTATGTGTAACAGCTGTTTGTTGTATGGCGTTTTCGCCATCTTTTGTTCATGCGCAGAATGAGTTTAAACAGGCAGACGGCAGGATGCTTAATGTATCGCAATTAGCAGACAGCCTTAACTGCTATGCACAGCAGGTGCTGCAAAAATGGCAGTTACCTGGAATGGCGGTTGCCATATCTGTTAACGATTCTGTTATACTCTGCAAAGGCTATGGCGTTAAGGAGCTTGCCCCTGCAGACGGGATTGGCTTTAGAGGGGTAAAATCATCCAAGGAGATTGCATCGGGAGGAGTTGCAGCGGTTGCAAATACTCCGGGAGAACCTATAGATTCCAAGACTCTGTTTCAGATAGGATCGGTCTCAAAGTCCTTTACAGCAACGGTAATGGGGCAGTTGGTAGATGAGGGGCTGGTAAAGTGGAATGATACAGTAAAGAATATCCTTCCCGATTTTAAAATGTATGACCCTTGGGTAACGGAGAATGCACAGGTTAAGGATATAATGACACATCGTCTTGGGTTGCAGGAGCAGGCAGGTACATATTTCCCTAATATAGGATATGATAGAGATGATATATACAGAATGATTGGGCTTATTAAGCCTGCATACAGTTTTAGGGGGGATTACCGGTATAACAACATTACCTTTATCATTGCAGAGAAGATTATAGAAAAGGTTACAGGCAAGAGCTGGGAGCAGAATGTTAGGGAGAGAATATTCATTCCTGCCGGCATGAAGAGTTCCGGCCTTAATGCAGAGGGATACTCCTCTGCACCAAATGTTGCAACTCCTCACGACTACTCTTTTACCCAACCGCAACGTGTTGCTGCAATGTTTGAGAGCTACGTGCCGTATTCGTCAGAGGAACCGCAGATTGTAACGTTGCCGCTGTATGGGGATGAGCAGGCGCTTTACTGGCTTACAGGTGTGGGGCCTGCGGGGAGTGTAAGCTCTAATGTTGAGGATATGATCCGTTATGCCATGATGCATATGAACAACGGGTTTATTATAGATGGTACAGATACAACAAGGGTGATGTCTGAGAAGGCCATGCGTTATATTCATAAAGGGCAGACAATAACCTCTCAGGCGGATAACAGAACAACTCTTTATGCTAACTGCTGGTTTGTGGAGCAGAATAACAGATACAGGTTATATTTCCACACAGGCACAACTTGGGGAATGACAGCACTCTGTTTCTTTGTGCCTCAATACAAGCTGTGCGGCGTGGTGCTTGTAAACGCAGAGGCAGGAGCAAACCCAAGATATGCCATAATGAACAGAGCAATTGATTTGGTATCGGGAGCTCCTTACGATGATTATAACAGCCGTTATTTCAATTCATGGATTGATGGCAGGAGGAAAGATTTTGCGGAGTCTAATGCCAGATTGGAGAAAGAGCAGAAGGAGATGATTGCTCTTAACAATCCTAAAGGAAAAAAGATTAGGAGTAAAAAGGGTGCAATGCCTCTGTTTGTGCAGCAGTTTAATCCGGCTGTAGACGGTGTTAAATATATTGGGAAGTATGTTAAGGATGAGCTGTTTGGGGATGCGGAGGTGACTTTGGAGAATGGGGAGCTTTATATTGCCATAGGTAAAAACGGTTACAAGAATATACTAAAGCATATTAATGATAACAGGTTTGAGTTCCGTAGCGACGGACATGGTTTCCCTGTTAATTTTACTGTAGATGAGACCGGAAATGTTACGGAGTTGGAGGTTGAGTTTAATTATAATGAGGAGAGGGACTTTGGAGCCTGGACAAAACTTAATAATTAAAGACCAATTGCTGCGTTATGCGAAATTTTAAGGCCTCACGTAACTTAAGTACGCTACAGTGTTAGAAATTTTGCATGCCTTGTACTTGCATTAATTATTGAGAGTGATTGTATACGAAGTAAAAAATATAATAAGATGGTAATGAGAAGATTTTTGTTTTTAGCATTGACTGTTGCGGCTGTTGTTATGGGGCCGGCAGATCTTAATGCGCAAAGGAATAAAAAGGCTGTTGCGGCAGAAGAGCAACGTATGCCTGTAATTGGGGTCTCAGCAAAGGCATCTGGTGGCGCTACCAACATGACCTATATAAATGCTGTAAGAAGAGCCGGGGGTGTTCCGCTGATAATTCCAATGACATCAGACAGCCTGCAGATTGCTGCAGTGCTTGACGTGGTTGATGCTGTTGTTGCTGTTGGCGGTGAGGATTTTGATCCGCAACTGTTTGGAGAGCAGCCTGTAAGGGCGTTGGGAGAGGTTGCTCCGGAGAGGGATGTTTATGATCTTATGCTTATTAGAATGTCTGTCAGAAGCGGCAAGCCGTTTATTGGAATCTGTCGTGGTGAACAGGGGCTTAATGTTGCTATGGGGGGGACACTGTATCAGGA
>CAVHKR010000013.1:0-16598 GCA_963636615.1 Acutalibacteraceae bacterium
ATTCAGAATATGGGTATGCTCATAGTTCCAATTTTTGTGGGGCTGATATTCAACAAATATATCACTGTTACCGAGGGCGATGTTATGAGGATTGCACAGGAGCAGACCGCTGCTGTTGGTGCAGAGTATATCTTTATAGGTCTTGGTATAGTGGCTGTTGTGGTATCATTGCTGTTTGCTGTTTCTTCTAAGAAACATCCGCAGTTAGAGCTTGATTTGCCTAACAAAAAGTAAAAATTATACTCTCAGAAAAGGCAAGATAGGTGGCCTGGTTTGGGCCACCTATCTGTTTTAATCTGTTAGTTATGGTAGCATCGGTAACGACTGCCAAAATTCAGAATACCCTGTGGCAACAGGTAGTAATAAGTAATCGGTACATTTGCCAAACCTGCTGAACAACCTTATTGTTAAAGGTAAATATATTATTGGACTCGACCCTTAAATAAAAATAATGATGATTATGTGTAAGAGATTGATTTCAAAGACAGTATTACTACTGGCAATATTGTTTGTATCAACAGATAATATTATGGCAATGCCCAAACAGGAGATTGTTAGGGATAAGGGGCGTTTCTCCATGTTTATACATTGGGGACTGTACTCCGTTTATGGTGGAGTCTACCGAGGGAAAAATGTAGAGTGGGGTTACAGCGAACAGATACAGTCTTTTGCGGGAATATTCTCAGACTGGTATGCACGCGTGGCGGAACAGTTTTCGGCAAACCAATGGAATGCAGATTCAGTAGCTGTATTGGCCAAAAGAGCCGGAATGGATGCCATTATATTTACATCAAAGCATCACGACGGCTTCTGCATGTACAATTCCAAAGAGACAGATTTTACTATAATGAACACCCCATTTGGGAGAGATGCACTTATGGAGCTTAGCGAAGCATGTAAAAGGCACGGCCTTAATCTTGGAATCTATTTTTCATTGATAGATTGGCATTACCCTCATGCGTACCCAATATCCAGCCATAATGCAGACCCCATAACACAGGAGCATCATGAATACAACAAGAGGCAGGTTAAAGAGCTGTTAGAGAATTACGGAGCTGTTAGCGAACTTTGGTTTGATATGGGTTCACTTACCCGTGAGCAGAGCTATGAACTGTATAGCCTGGTAAAAAGTATACAACCAGACTGCAAGGTAAGCGGCAGGATAGGCAATGATTACGGAGACTTTGCAGTAATGCCGGATAATGTGATTCCCGATTTTCTTCCAAACAAACCATGGCAGACAGCAGAGTCTGTGTATAAGGAGACATGGGGATACAGGAGCTGGCAGAAACATATTCCAATGAATGAGAAACTTGCAGAGAAGATACAGTCATTAAAGAGAGTTATTGGTGCAGGAGGCAACTACCTTCTGAATATAGGTCCAACGGGAGATGGGGCAGTTACAGATTACGAAAAGATACTTTTGCTCTCCATCGGGAAATGGATAGACAGTTCAGGCTGGTTGGCAGCGGCAAGGGACTCGCTCTATAAAGCTAAAGACAATGTACAACAGAAATCTTTAAGAGGCGGGAGTGCAAAGCGAGGTAAAGAGTTGGCCTTTGTTGTTGATAAAAAGGGGAATAGGGTTTACGGATTAAGGGATGCCGATACGCTATATCATTACTCCATGTTCGATTATTACAGGACTAAAAAGGCTGTTTGCGGCTACAGATGGTATTTCCCATACAACACAAGCAGTTCTAAGATAAGGATAATTGTACCGGATATTGAGAACAACTTTGAAGCTGTCTATAAAAACGGGAAAACTGTAGAGCTGATACATAAAAAGGAGATAGATAGCGCGGATTGTGTTTATGAATTTCTTTCCAAAAATTTAAATAATGGGCAGATAGATATAAGTGCCGTAGAGAGGATTCCTGTAAAGGCTCAGGCACAAATCTCAAAAGAATATAACTTTTTCTCTACAGAACAAGGGACGGCTTCATTTGCTGTTGGTACGGCAGATGCCATTGAGATATGGCACAACGGCAAACTTATAGCCGAGAGGATGTACACAAACATACAACCGAAACCGCTTGTTTTTGCAGTTCCGGTTGTAAAAGGTGAAAATACTTTGACAATAAAGTTGTTCTGCAGGTTTGACAAGTGTATCGATTACTCATTGCTACCTGTTGCAACAAGGTATTTTGAAATCTGGTAGCCGGTTCCTATTCTATATCCCGATGAGGAATAAACCACCTCACCTTTTTTGTTTACCATAACAAGCAACGGTAATTGAACCTCCTCGTCTGCCGTGATGAGTCCTGCAGAAACCAGGGCCGATGTTATAAGTGATTCAACCTTTTGTCCTTTATCAGTTTTAAGTGTAAGGTTCTTTGGCAGCCGGCGTTTGTTGCCGGAAACAAACTGTTTTAACTCGGTATCGTTCCGCAGCAGGAAACTGAATTCAACGGGGTATTGTTCAAAATCCCCGGCCATTGCACTTATATCCCTTATCAGATGGTTTGTAGGCTCATTGGAGGATGATATAATGGCTACAGCCGTGTAGTTGTTAGCAGGCAGTGGAAGGCAGTCTGCTAATTGAGGAATGGTAACCAACGGTGTAAAGGACTCCTCCATTACAGGTAGTTCAAACTCTATGGCAGTTGTATCACCGGCATTTATCTCTAACATCTTTAGATAGCATTTTACGCTACCGTCGCTTTTACGGCTGCCCGTGGTTAGCAGATAGCTGCCTGTTTCTAATTTTACAGGTGTTTCAAAGATAGTACTCAGTCTCATGCCGGGACCCATATCTCCCTCTGCAGAATTTCCAAGATCTCTTAGCATAGGACGCCCGTTTTCCATTTTTGAGACGGTAAAGTTTATGTAATAGAGAGGATTGTCTCCATTACATTTTAATGATAACCATCCATACGCCTGTGCAGGGGATGTGTTATCGTCTGCTGCAGAAGGCTCTGCAAATATGTCGCTTGTAATCCATTCGCCATCAAAGTATTGCGGCTTGCCGTCCACCGGGTTCAATCTTGCAGGAATGCCTGCTGTCCTTAAACAGGCAACCAAAAATATATCCGCAGATTTTTTCTCACCTCTCATTCGCTTTAGCATGCTTGCCGGAGAGAGATGTACATCTCCACGTCCGGTAGCAGGGTCTATGATAATGTTGCTCTTTACAAATTGCATTATAGAATTTGCAAGCAGATTGATATCATTTGTTGTGTTTGATGCCAACTCATTAGATGACATCCAGCTATATAGATCAGCCCTCCATTTTCCAAGCTGTTCTGTGCTTATTCTTGGAGAGATTATATATTTTATTGTCATGTTGCTGCCAAACAGATTATCGCTATTGGAGAGCAGTGACACAAAAGGGTTCTCTTTGCCGTTGGCAATTGCCGTCTGAAGATGAGAGAAAAGCATCTCCCCTTTAAGGTCCTGAAGGTCTTTCTCCTCCAAGGCCTCAAGTAAAGCCAGCGCAATCTCCATTCTGTTGTATGGCAACGATTTGTCACGGAATGTCCTATTTAAGAAGTCCACTATCTGCCCATAATTTCCGTAAGAGTGTTGGAGCAGATGCCACATACGCTCTTTTTTGCTGTTGTCGTAGCCAAAACAATCTCCCAAAATAGAGGAGCTCTCCTTTTGTATGAATGTAGAAGCATAAGCAGCCCTAACGGAGTCTTCTCTAACCAACATACGGTCATTCTCATCTCTCTCTTTTTCGCTCACACTCAATGCAAACGCATGCCCTGCAGGGGGTACAATCATTAGAGTATCCGTTAGAGCATTATTGCAGTCTCTCTCTAACCTTATCTCTATAACATCTTTGCCGGCAGGAGCACACTTTATATAGTTGAATTTGTCCCCTTTGCTTGCCCAAAAAACCCAATCCCCATTCCCTATTGTTAAGGAGCATTCCCCATTTTTGTCGGTTCTGAGTGTGGCAACAGGATACAGTTCAGCATAGTTGTACACTCTGTAATCTACAATTGCGTCTCTAACAGGAGAGCCGTTTCTGTCAACAACCCTTATTATAGGTTTTAATGTCTGGGCGTATGTTGGGGTTGCATTTATGTATGTCACTAAATCCCCCTCTTTAACAACCTCCTCATCTCCGGTGTATTTGCCAAAAACTCTTGTCTGCATGAACAACCCTCTACTTGCAGGGAAGGTAAACCATGCCATGTTAAGGGCCGGCTCCGGTTCGCAAGCGCCAAGATATTTCCATTGTCCGTCTATCCAGACCTCTATCCATGCATGGTTATCATCGCAGTGCGCCCAGCGTGGGGTATAGATTTGTCTTGCAGGCAGTCCTGCCGCTCTTAAAGCAGCAACAGCAAATACAGACTCTTCTCCGCATCTGCCGTATGTCCTAAGTATCATTGCGGTGGGGCTGCATGTCCTTGCATTTGTAGGCTGGTAGTTGGCTTTCTCATGGCACCAGTGGTTCACAGCAAGTGCAGCCTCCTCCATGGTCTTGCATGCAGTAATTCTTGGTTCAAGCTCCCTCCAAAAGACTATTCTGGCAGAGTCTATAGCCTCGTTGTTAACCCTTACAGGCAGTACATAATGTCTGAAAATATTATCGGGAATATCCTTACCCCAAGGGGTAGACTCTCTAACGCTAAAGGTCTGTTTTATATTGGCAATCCAGAAATCGGGACCGTACTCTGTTATATCCTCTAACGGAGAGTATCTGTAAATGAAATCTAAAGCCTCCTTCTCCTGTTTGGATAGGTTTGGATTTTCTTGAATCTCTTTGCAGTAGCGATAATCTTTTTCTGTTACAGTGCACGATAAAACAGACACAAGTGCAAACACAACAAGTAGCTTGAGTTCTTTTAATATCTTCATAATTTTTGTTTTATCTGAATAAATCATTTTCTCTGTCTCTCCTGTTATGTTGCAGACCTTGCTCGTGCGAAAGCTCTTTGCCGTTGAATGTTCTGCATCAACTCCGCTCTCTTTTAGCATCTTGGCATTTTCTGCCGTTACTCCGCTGCCGCACATTATCTGTATTCTGCCGGCTGCTGCCTTTACCATTCGCCTTATGTTCTCTATCCCCTCTTGAGCTGTTGCTTTTTGTCCCGATGTCAATATGCGGTCTGCCCCTGTTTTTACTATATCCTCTACTATCTGCTCCGGTGTTGGAGTGGCTCTGTCTGCTGCTCTGTGAAAGGTAACCTTAAAACCATGTCTGCGTGCCAACTCTACCAGCTGCCTGTTACGCGGAATATCTATGTTGCCGTCTTGCGTAAGAATGCCAAACACAACACCATCTACAGCTATACCTGATTCCCCAATTGCAGAGATATCCTGTTGCATTACATCAAACTCCTCATCCGTATATACAAAGTCACCACCACGTGGTCTAATCATAACGTACAGATCCAAGGGATTGCTGTATTTGGATTGCGTTTGGCTCTTTAATGCCTTTGATGCAGCGGCTATCATTCCCATTGAGGGGGTTATTCCCCCTTCATCGGGAGAGGCACAGAGTTCCACCCTGTTAGCCCCTGCTTCTCTCGCATTACGGCAAGACTCTACAGAGTATGCACAGATTTCAAGTTCCATTTATCTTAATACTTGTCCGTTAAAGGTACCGCAATGTTCTCCGTTGCGTATGGTTGTTACACCGTTTACAATGACAGCGTATATGCCGGTTGCATTCTGATGCGGTTTTTCAAATGTGGCAATATCTATAATCTTGTTTGGGTTAAAGATAACTATATCTGCCGCAAACCCAACCTTAATGAGACCTCTATCTTTAAGACCAAGTCTCGATGCAGGAAGCCCTGTGCATTTGTATATGGCTGTCTGCATGTCGCAAACCTTGTTCTCCCTAACATACTTGCCAAAAAATCTTGGGAATGTTCCGTATGATCTTGGATGAGGAATCTCCTTGCCAAGTCTGCCGTAAGGAGCATATACGCTTCCGTCCGATGCCGGCATGCCAAGAGGATTTGAGAAGAAGAGGTTTATGTTCTCGTCGCACATGGCAAAACCAACAATCTGAACTCCAAGTTTTTCGGAGATTAGCAGCTCTCGTATCTGATCCCATACCTCTTTGCCGGTCATGTTGCAGATCTCCTTAATGGTTTTCCCTGAGAACTGCTTGTTCTCAGGTGCTGCACATGCTGCAATAAGAACATTCTGCGGCCCCCCAAGACGCTCAACTCTCGAACGTGCATATTTCCCAATCTCCTCTGCCTTTTGCTTGTCCTCTAATCTTGCAAGAATCTCTGCATTGGAACCCTGCCTGTCGTTAAGTGGGATGAATGAGGTAAGCCCGGTAGAGAATCCTGTATATGGGTAACGGTCAAAGGCTACATCAATACCATCCCTTCTTCCCTCCTCAATAAGTTTTACAAGGTTTGGCCCTTTGTGCCAGTTTGCGGCATTCTGTGCCTTGAGATGGGAGATCTCCAATCTTGCACCGCTGTTTCTTGCAATTGCAAGAGCCTCTTTTACCGCCTCTTCAACTCTGTCATCTTCATTCCTCATGTGAATTGCAAAGAGCTTGTTGTGCTTTGCCACAACCTTGCAAAGGGCAGTAATCTCCTCGTCAGAAGCATAAGAGCCCGGTGCATATTCGAGCCCGCAAGAGAGGCCTGTGCTTCCCATCTCCAACTGCATCTCCAAGATGTTACACATCTTTTTCAGCTGCTCTTTTGTACATGGAACATTATTATCTCCAACAACAGCACTTCTCAACTGTCCCTGGCCGGTAAGTGTACAATAGTTTATTCCTATCTTTTTATCCTCTAAAGCGTTAAAGAAGCCGTCTACATTCTGCCAGAATGGATAACCAAAACGTTTGCTTCCCCTCTTTGAAGCATAGTATTCATCTGAATAAGGGAATGGAGAATCGCCGCAGTTACCTCCGTTGTCTGTGGTGATGCCCTGGTAGATACGGCTGTCACCAAGTGGGGCTTCTAATAGATTGGTGTCTGTATGTGTGTGAATGTCAATGAATCCCGGTGAAACAATCTCATCTTTGCCTAACTTTATAACCTGACGTGCTGCAGGAAGGGCTTCTCCGTCCTCCTCCCATATATCGCGAATCTTGCCATCCTTTATAGCTATGTTCCCTTTAAAAGGCAGCGCGCGTGTACCGTTGTAAACCAATCCTCCGGTAATGATGATGTCGTAAGGATTCTTAACTGAAACAGATTCTTTCTTAAAGGCTTTGGTCTCTTTATTATCAGAGCTGTTTCTAATAGATTTTTCTGCTGCAGAAAGCGGATACAGCTTGCTCTCCGCCATAATTACGGCACCTGTGCCCAAGGCTGCCGCACTTCTTAACAGAAACTTTCTTCTGCCAGTCTGGTCTGAGTTGTTCAAGTTCTTCATTACAGATATATATTATAAGTCCAATTATTGTCAATTATTAAAGACCATCCCGATAGCTGATTGCTGTTGTTTTGCGTATCAGCTTACGGCCTTGACCATTTGCAGTTGCAACTCCATACATTCATCTCCTCTCCCTCCGCATATATTAGAACTGCACCTAACTGTGGATTGTTGGCAAGTACCTTTTGTGCCTCATCTAAGCCTATAACCATAAAATATGTAGCGTAGGCGTCTGCAGTAGTGGCATCTGCCGCAACCACAGTGGCAGACAGTAACGAATGGCTAACCGGATAACCTGTCTTTGGGTTAATGGTATGCGAATATTTTTGCCCCTCCTCCACATAGAACTTTCGGTAGTTGCCGGATGTTACAAGTCCTTGGTTGCTTATCTCTATTACAGCTTCCAAAGATGCACCGGGCAGATAGTTCCCATCCTCCGGTCTGTCTATTCCAACTCTCCATGCACCACCTTTTGAGTTAACCCCCTTGGCATAAATCTCTCCACCAACCTCAATAAGGTAGTCTGCAATTCCCCAGCCGTCAAATTTTGATGCTATGTAGTCACATGTATAACCTTGCGCTATTGCATTAAAGTTAATCTTCATCCTGCTGTCAGCTAATTTAAGAAAACTGAAAATGCCACTGTTGCCGTTGACTACAGTGTCTTTCTCAATGATACAGGCTTTGTCGTTGCCTACAAACTGCAAAATGCTGTCTATTATTGGTTGAGTAACACTCTCTTTCTCTTTGAATCCAAACCCCCAAATGTCAAACAGGGGTGCACCTGTTATGTCAAAATAGCCGTTGCTCTCCTCCCAAACCTTTTTTGAGGCATTGAATGTCTCAATGAACAGTCTGTTGAGGGGAGGGTTGTCTCCTTTGTTTACATGGGAGACAAGAGATGTAGAGTCATATCCCGATAAAGCTTGGTTAATCTGCCCAAAGAACAACGACAGACTATCGGGAAGGTGAGCAGACAAGGAGTCTGATACTCCGCTAAGGTTACATGTTATGTGATATGTTCCCCCTTGGGCAAAGCCGTTGAAAGTTCTGTACTTGCCGGTGGTGTTGTTGCAAGCTGTACAGAAGAGAAACAGAACTACTAATGGAAGAAGTATCCTATTCATTTTTGTTGCCTCCAATGGCATGATTTTAGTACAAAAATAGGGAAAAATATTAAATTTGCATTCTGTTAATAAAGAAGTTTTACAAGTTAAGATGAATCTGAAAAATTCTATGAAGTTTGCCTCAAAGTTGCTGTTGACGGCGGCTTTTTGTGGGGTTGTTGTGTTTTCTTCCTGCAAGAAAGATGATGATGATGAAGTGTTGCCATCAATGGATGGCCAGCTGACTTTTAAGTTGCCGTTATATTCGCTTGTGGGAGAGACTTATGCTCTTAGCGGCAATAGTGTTGCCTCCCCAACATCGGGAGTCTCTTACTGCTGGTACAGCGCAGGCCTTATTGATACCGTAAAGGGGCAGAGCACTACTATAACAATACCGGATTCTATTGCAACGTTTGCTGTTCAGTATATAGCAAAATGTACCGGTTACTATAATCTGTCTGTTTCAAATAACATAACAGTGGTAAAACCGGGATACAACGGAAGTATTGTGGGGGTTCCTCAGGCCAAGGATTCTGTACTGGATGCCCGTGAGAACAAGTGGTATCATGTAAAGAGTATTGGAAATCTCAAATGGTTTACAGAAAACCTTAATTACGAGGGGGCAGGTGTGGCTTATGGAAATGCGCCTGCGGCAGGAACTGTTTTCGGCAGGCTGTACACATGGAGAGAGGCTACCGGAGGGGAGTCACGCAGTGGATTGGGGAATGGTCCGCAGGGTGTATGTCCCGATGGCTGGAGTGTTCCCACTAATGAGGATTGGATAGACCTTGCAAAGGCTGCGTTGGGAACGAATGATGTAGATTTTCTTGATGATTGGAAAGGGGTTGGTGATGCTTTGGCTGTTTCTGCAACATTTAATGGAAGTGATATATGGCCGTTTTCGGGAGTGGCTACCCCAAATAACAAATTGGGCTGGAATGCTCTTGCAACAGGATATGTTACCAATAACGGAAATAACTTTAGCATGCTGTTCAAGTATGGTTTCTGGTGGAGCTCATCTGAGAGAGACTCCAATAATGCCTACTACAGATATATTTTCTATAACCAGACAGGGTGCCCTGTGAATTATGTTGCAAAGGATTCTTTTGGTATCTCTGTAAGATGCGTAAAGAAGATTTAGAGTTTCTGAAAGGCCTTCTGAACGGCCTGTTGGGCAGGTCGGTTTTTGAAATTTTTTGATTTTTTTTAAGGGTTGTTTAAATCTATAATTTTAATAAAAATGAAAAAGGGATTAGTTATATTGGTGGTTGTAGTTTGCGTGGTTCTTGTGCTTTTCATGTGGGTTAAAGGGGTGTATAATTCAATGGTTACTGCGGAGGAGAAGGTTTCAACTGCATGGTCTCAGGTTGAAAATGTTTACCAGAGAAGGGCAGATCTTATTCCAAATTTAGTTGCCACCGTAAAGGGATATGCAGCTCACGAAGCATCAACTTTAGAGGGGGTTGTTGAGGCAAGAAGCAAGGCTACAGGGATAACAGTAGACATAGATAATCTCAATGAGGCATCTATGGCTAAGTTTCAGGATGCTCAGGGGAGCCTTGGACAGGCTCTGGGAAGATTGCTTATGCTAACGGAAAATTATCCGGATCTTAAAGCTAATGAGAATTTTAGAGATCTTCAGGCACAGTTGGAGGGGACAGAGAACAGAATTGCTGTTGAGAGAAACAGATTCAATGAAGCGGCAAGGGTTTATAATACAAAAATCAGGAGATTCCCAAACAATATTTTTGCCGGGATGTTCGGTTTTGACAAGAAGCCGTATTTTTCTGCAGATGAGGGTGCATCAACAGCTCCTGCCGTAAGTTTCTAACAAGCATACAAGGATCCCCAAGACATTATTAAATAATCTATTTGAATGAGAGGCAGAGATTTTCTATCTAAAGAGGAGCAAAGCCTTATTGTTTCAACCATAAAGGAGGCTGAGCTGGAAACCTCCGGAGAGATAAGGGTTCATATTGAGTCTAAATGCAAAGCAGATCTCATGCAGCGAGCGGTGTATGTATTTAACTATCTTAAGATGTACAAGACTGCTGCCCGTAACGGAGTCCTTATCTATATAGATGTAAGTAACAAACGTTTTGCTATTATTGGCGATTGTGGTATAAATTCAAAGGTTCCTACCGGTTTTTGGGACGGAATTAAGGATGTTATGACAGAGCATTTTAAAAGAGGGGAGTTCTGCAACGGAATATGCAACGCTATAAGGATGTCGGGAAGAGAGCTTAAAGCATATTTCCCATACCACAAGGATGATGTTAATGAACAGCCGGATGATATCTCATTTGGGGATTAGTCTGTTTTAATAAAATTAACGGTGATGAGATATTGTCATAGTGTAAAATCTGTCTTTGTAAAGTTGTTTTGTGTCTGTCTGCTACTCTTTGCCGGTGGGCATCTGTTTGGCCAGGCACCGGCAAGACCTGTTCCGCCAAGGCTTGTGAATGATTTGGCATCTGTTCTTACTGTAGAACAGAGTATGGCGTTGGAGAGGAAGTTGGTTGCTTTTGCAGATAGTTCATCTAACCAGATAGCCGTTGTGATTGTTCCGGAGCTTTACGGCATGGACAAGGCATCTCTTGCTTTTGAAATTGGCGAGAAGTGGGGTGTGGGACATGAAAAGTTCAATAATGGAATAGTCATACTTGTAAAGCCAAAGACAGCAGCTGAGAGGGGGGAGGCATTTATCGCAACAGGGTATGGTTTGGAGGGTATCCTTCCCGATGCGTTGGCAAGGGCTGTTGTGGAGAATGAGATGATCCCTTATTTTAAGAGCAATAACTACTATGGTGGCATAAACAGTGCTGTTGAGGAGCTAATGCCTCTGTTATCGGGAGAAATATCGTCCGATGAGTTTGCAAACAGATATGGTGAGGGAGATAACCTCATAGCAACTGTTATCGGGATTCTCTTTATTGGTTTTATCCTCCTTTGTATTGTTGTTGCAATATTTGGAAAGGATGAAAATAATATGGGCGGTGATGGTAAAGGGGGTGGCAGAAAAGGTCCCAATGCTCTTGATCTCTTGTTGTTAGGCTCAATTCTCAGCAACAGTGGCAGCAGATCTTCCGGCGGATTCGGTGGCGGATTTGGAGGAGGTAGTGGCCGTGGTGGATTTGGAGGCTTTGGAGGAGGCCATTTTGGTGGTGGTGGAGCTGGCGGTTCATGGTAGCAGTGACAAGTCCTGAAATAAGTTGCCCTTCTGCAATTTAGTTGAAGCTGAGCCTGGAGAATACCATTTTTCTTTACAGTAATTCCTTTGATGTCGGTTGATTAGACTCGACAATCTGTTTCTTGTACCTATTGATGCAAAAGAAAGGGCTGTCCTTCTTCCTAATGGGTTTGCTGTATATGAGAATTGGATAGCTGATTATTTGTTGATATACTCCAATATCTGTTCCGCATGAATCTTGGTCTTGATTTCCTTGGGAGTGAAGATTTTCTCAATCACACCCTCCTCATTGACAAGATATGTGGTGCGGAGGATGCCGACGGTTCGGCGACCGCAAGCCACCTTTTCGCCCCAACAACCCAGCTCCTGCAGGAGCGTGGTCTCCGTATCGGCAATAAGAGGAAACTCCAAACCATTAGTCTCTGCAAACTTCTT
The DNA here is from genome assembly GCA_963636615.1 of Acutalibacteraceae bacterium. Taxonomy (GTDB): domain Bacteria; phylum Bacteroidota; class Bacteroidia; order Bacteroidales; family UBA932; genus Egerieousia. The sequence continues at coordinate 12,046 of CAVHKR010000013.1, forward strand.
CTGAAGCGCCTGTTTATCCTTGCTGATGCCGATTATCTCGTAGCCGGCAGCGGCCAACTCCTCCTTGTGTGCTTGCAACGAACAAGCCTCGGCTGTGCATCCGCTTGTGTTTGCCTTGGGATAACTGTAAAGCACTATCTTGCGACCACGGTAGTCGCTTGCCTTTATTTCACGTCCGTCCTGGTCAATACCCAGAACCTCCGGTATTCTGTCTCCTATGTTCATAGCTAATAGTCATTATATTGTTATTGTATTATTGTTCGCTAGCGCGCAGCTTTTCCTCGCCATGGCAAGGCCCAAACAAGTTTGGCTCTGCTCATCTGGCTTACGGAAAAGGTATTACACATTATCTACTTTTAAGAGTCGGTACAATTATGGTACAAATATATGATAAAAATAAGGAAAGACAACAAGGACAACACGGAAAGACATAAAACAAATTAGGGCGTAACTCATTGAGCTACACCCTAACTTTCTATCGTAGGTTATCGTTGTTTACCGATGCTTACTTCACCTCCTCAAAATCTACATCCTGCACCTCGCCATCCTTACCACCGTTGTTAGAAGTGCTCTGTTGTCCGGCATTATCCTGCGGACCCTGCTGTTGAGCATTACCGGCACCGGCCTGAGCAGCACGGGCCATATCCTCAGAAGCAGCATGCCAAGCACCCTCCAACTCTTTCATGAGGTTATCAAGCTCCGCAACATTACCTGCTTTATGAGCCTCCTTTAATTTATTTGTAGCATTCTCAATTGCAGATTTCTTGTCTGCAGGAATCTTGTCTGCATACTCCTTAAGGTTCTTTTCGCTCTGGAAGACCTGCGCATCTGCCTGATTAAGTTTGTCAACCCTCTCACGCTCTGCCTTATCCGCAGCCTCATTAGCCTTAGCCTCATCACGCATCCTCTTAATCTCCTCATCAGAAAGTCCGCTTGACGCCTCAATCCTAATCTTCTGCTCCTTACCGGTACTCTTATCCTTGGCAGACACATTCAAAATACCGTTGGCATCTATATCAAAAGTGACCTCAATCTGAGGAATTCCTCTTGGAGCAGGGGTAATACCATCCAAATGGAACTTCCCGATAGTCTTGTTATCTTTAGCCATCGGCCTTTCACCCTGGAGAACGTGTATCTCTACAGAAGGCTGGTTATCAGCAGCAGTGCTAAACACCTCAGACTTTCTTGTAGGAACAGTTGTGTTAGCCTCTATAAGTTTTGTAAAGACACCACCGTATGTCTCAATACCCAATGAAAGCGGAGTAACATCCAACAACAGCACATCTTTTACATCACCGGCAAGCACACCACCCTGAATAGCCGCTCCAACTGCAACAACCTCATCGGGATTAACACTCTTATTAGGTTCCTTGCCAAATATCTTCTTAACAATCTCCTGAACAGCAGGAATACGGGTTGAACCGCCTACCAACAGAACCTCGTTAATGTCTGAAGCCTTTAGACCGGCATCTGACAAAGCCTTTTCGCAAGGGGCAACAGTCTTTTGTATAAGAGTATCTGCCAACTGCTCAAACTTTGACCTTGTAAGAGTTGTTACCAAATGTTTGGGGACACCGTCAACAGGCATAATGTAAGGCAGGTTAATCTCAGTAGAGGCCTGAGAAGACAACTCAATCTTGGCCTTTTCAGCAGCCTCCTTCAATCTCTGGAGAGCCATAGGATCCTTAGACAAATCTATGCCACCGTTATCCTCTTTAAATTTCTCAACCAACCAGTCAATAATGACATGGTCAAAATCATCACCGCCAAGGTGGGTATCACCGTTAGTAGACTTAACCTCAAACACACCATCGCCTAACTCAAGGATTGAAATATCAAATGTACCACCACCAAGGTCAAATACAGCAACCTTAGCCTCCTGATTCTTCTTATCCAGGCCGTATGCAAGAGCAGCTGCCGTAGGTTCGTTGACAATACGTCTAACCTTTAGACCGGCAATCTCACCGGCCTCTTTGGTAGCCTGCCTCTGAGAATCGCTAAAATAAGCAGGAACCGTAATAACAGCCTCGGTAACCTCCTGCCCAAGATAGTCCTCTGCAGTCTTCTTCATCTTCTGAAGTACCATGGCAGAAATCTCCTGAGGAGAGTACAATCTTCCGCCAATATCAATACGCGGAGTATTGTTGTCACCCTTTACAACCTTGTAAGGAACCCTCTTTATCTCATTCGTAACCTGGTCATAGGTCTCACCCATAAACCTTTTAATAGAAAAGATTGTATTTTGAGGATTGGTAATTGCCTGTCTCTTGGCAGGATCTCCAACCTTTCTTTCTCCATTATCTGTAAATGCAACTATAGAAGGGGTTGTTCTCTTACCCTCACTGTTAATGATAACGGCAGGCTCATTACCCTCCATAACCGCTACACAACTGTTGGTTGTACCTAAGTCTATTCCAATAATTTTTCCCATAATTTATATCTCCTATTTTTATTATTCAAACTCATTCATTGCCATCCTACGCATCTCTGCACCATTGGCAACTCCCCTGTCATTTCTAAACTTGTGCCAAAAAACAAAGACTGCCAAACTGTCATTATTTTATATTATTCAACACAACTTTTTCTGCACTTTATTGAAAATATTAGAGGAATTTACTTGCTTTGTACCGTAATTTGAGGAGAGGGGACAGGTAATAGGATTCAAACAACAATATCAAGATGTCGGTAACAGGAAAAGAGAGGGTGATGACCACCCACAGGCTATTGGAGATGAAACAACGTGGCGAGAAGATAACCATGCTAACAGCATACGATTATACCTCTGCCAAGATTGTAGACGAAGCAGGAATAGATATGATTTTAGTTGGCGATTCGGCAGCCAATGTAATGGCAGGACATGAAACAACACTGCCAATTACCCTTAACCAGATGATCTATCATGCACAAAGCGTTACAAGGGCAGTTAAAAATCCATTAGTAGTTGTAGACATGCCGTTTGGAACATATCAGGGAAATTCAATAGAAGCTGTATCCAATGCCATACGCATTATGAAAGAGTCTCAAGCAGATGCCGTTAAGGTAGAAGGAGGTGCACAGGTCCTGGAATCCGTTTCAAAGATTCTTTCAACAGGGATCCCGGTAATGGGACACTTGGGACTTATCCCCCAGTCAATCCATAAATTCGGAACATACGCTGTACGTGCTAAGGAGGAGGATGAAGCAGTACAGCTTCTGGAGGATGCAATAGCTTTGGAGAAAGCAGGATGTTTTGCAATTGTGTTGGAGAAGATACCTGCACAACTGGCAGCAAAAGTTACACACGCTCTAAAGATTCCGGTCATTGGTATAGGTGCCGGTGGAGATTGTGACGGGCAGGTGCTTGTAATGCACGATATGTTAGGTCTTAACAACGGCTTTTCGCCAAAATTCTTAAGACGATATGCAAACCTGCACAACGAATATCTCAAAGCCTTTAAACAGTATATAGAGGATGTAAAAAGCGGTGATTTTCCAAACGCTAACGAACAATATTAGTTTTAAGGCCATCTGACTAACATTAACAGTAACACAATATTACCATTATGAGCGAAGTCTACAGGGAGATGTCTAAAGAGGAGTTTGACAACATCAGCAGCAGAATCCTTTATGAGGACAATCATCTTATAGTCTTCAACAAGAGGAGTGGAGAGATAGTGCAGGCAGACAAGACTGAGGATGAGTCTCTTGTAACAACTCTCAAAATATTTATAGCACAGAGAGATAACAAACCAAGCTTTGTGTATTTAGGGGTTATTCATCGTTTAGACAGACCGGTAAGTGGGGCAGTAATATTTGCAAAAACATCAAAAGCCTTGGAACGTATGAACAAGGCTTTTAGAGAGGGACAGGTACACAAAACATATTGGGCATTAGTGTGTGAAAAGCCGGCAGAAGATGAAAAGATACTAATACACTATCTTACAAGGAATCAGGAGAGAAACAAAACATACGCTTCCACTTCACAAAAGACGGGTTCCAAGGAGGCAAGGCTAAGATACAAATACCTCTGTTCAACAGAGCATTATCATCTGTTAGAGGTTGAACTGTACACCGGAAGACACCATCAGATAAGAGCGCAACTCTCGGCAATAGGCTGCATCATTAAAGGAGATCTCAAATATGGAGCCCCCCGTTCAAATCCCGATGCCAGCATAAGCCTGCATTCAAGGCTGGTCAGGTTTGAGCATCCTGTAAAAAAAGAGCCGATAGAGATTGTTGCCCCTGTAGATTGGCCTCAACTACGCTGTAGAGAGAATACCATGCATTAGCCGTTACCTTTAGCGGCTTTTTCCCTAATCTCAGTTGAGGAGATGTGAACAAGCTCCCCATCCATAAAATGTACCCCCAACCTTTTGCATATAGCTTTACCGTCAAAGCCTATTCTTGGATAGACATATATCTCATATTCAGATAAAATCTCCCGTCCCTTATACCAGTTCTCTATGATGGCTATATTGTCTGCCCCCATTATTATTATGAACTTCCTGTTGGGGAACTTGGACCTAAAGGCAGCCAAAGTGTTGTATGTGTAGAGAGGAGATGGAAGAGAAAAC
>CAVHKR010000014.1:0-16431 GCA_963636615.1 Acutalibacteraceae bacterium
CTATAACATTATCTTGTATGCTGTTTTTTTGATTTTTTGCAGCCGGCATAGAAGGCATACGGCCCAACAGCAGGTTTTATTGAAAACTTTTCCTCTGTACCATGATACAGCCGTTTAAGATTGCTTATATGTGTAAGCCAGATGATAACTCCAACAACTATGCTAAAAATCTTTAGCGTGAGCGTCTCCTCCGGTTGAAGCCATAGGGCAAAGATAAAATTAACCATAAAAGGGAAACAGGTAACAGACGCTATTACACTGATAGAGATATATCTCGTAAAGGCAAAGACAACAAAAAAAACAATAAGACAGAGCAGAACGGCAAACGGATGAATGGCCAACAACACACCCACTAATGTAGAGACCCCTTTTCCTCCTCTAAAACCATGAAACAACGGAAAGATATGCCCAAGCATGGCAGATAGTCCAAACACAATCTGAGAGGCTACATACGGATTGGTTTCATGGTCAAATGGCAAAAGACGTGCAAGCTGCACTGCTGTAATCCCTTTTAACAGATCAAAGATAAAGACGATAAGTCCCATCTTCCAGCCCAATACCCTTTGTGTATTATTGGCACCGGGATTATGGCTGCCAAACTGCCTTACATCAATCCCATAAAAACACCTCCCCAATATGATGGAGCCGGAGACGGAGCCTATAAAGTAGGAGACTATTATAAATAATATATATAATATGACTGTTTGCTGCAAAACAATTATGTTTACTGTTTTCTTATAATCCTTAACAAATTTTTAACAAATGTAAACATAATAACAGGGTTTGCCAAATAAATCGTCCTTTTACGTAAGCCAAATGAGCAGAGCCAAATCTGATTGAGCTATGTCATAGCAAGGAAAAGCTGCATGAAAATGAACTGTCTTGTGCTAACGCAGCAATTGCGCTGCCACAACACAAATCCGTTAACTTGTTGGCACTATAAAAATTTAATAAAAGCGCAAATGCAAGGCTTGCGAAAGCATTCAACACCGGAGCATACTTACAGTATGTGAGGATTTGAATGATGAGCGTAACGCAGCAGTTGCGCCTTTTATTAAATTTTTATTGGTCTATAGATTGCTGCAACTTACGCTCCGCCCTCAAAAACTGCCTCAACAAATGCACAATCTCCTGCGATTCTTGAAGCATGTTAAGGTAAACGTATGTGACAGTAAGATTAGAGGTATTTTCATCCTCTTGAAGAGAGGAGAAGAGTTCTTTATAGGTTTTTGAAAGTAGTGCCATAACCTCTTCACATTCACTTCTTATCTCAACGGTCTCCTCATAGTTGCCGCTCTCCAATACATTTATACTCTTTACAAAGAGATTCATTATTCTTTCTCGCAATGGGATGAACTGAAGAGAATATTTGTTAGGAAGAGGAGTAAAATTGTTGTCTACATGCTCTTTGCAATACTCGCATATACGTCTTAGGCTGTACATTACGGAGACACAGCTGTTTATACCAAGATTAAACCATGTGCTCTTCTCAATGGCCAAGGTTCTGTCTATCTTTCTAAAGCAAAGGGTTTCTTTTCTTCTTATACTCTTTAAAGTTGCCTTTTCGGTTATGAGAGAGCGTTCTGCTTTACGCAACGGTTTAAGATCTTCATTTATAAAACCATCTGTGATTTGCATATAGGTCTCAACGGTATATGAAAGGAACTCTCTCATCTTTTCTGATACATGCTTGCGCAACATACTCCAGATCTCCTGTTTGTTGTTAGAGGCAATCATGGCATTAAAGAGTTCATCTTTTTTCTCCTCTTTTGCTTTCTTTCTAAAACGAATATTTGTCTTAATTAGAGCAACCACAGCAAGGACTATAACCGCAATCATTGCCAAAGTGCCGCCAAAATAGATTATAAGCACTATTAATGCCGCAGCAGCAAATGCAACGCCTGCAGTAATGAACCAGCCTCCTATAACGGAAAGTACACCTGTTATACGGAACACTGCACTCTCTCTGCCCCATGCACGGTCTGCAAGAGATGATCCCATGGCCACCATAAAGGTTACGTATGTGGTTGAAAGCGGCAGTTTAAGGGATGTTCCCAAAGCTATGAGCAGACCTGCAAGCACAAGGTTTACAGCGGCTCTAACCAAGTCAAACGCAGCACCATTCTCCAATATTGCCTCATCTCTCTTAAAACGCTCGTTAATCCAATGCTGTACAGAAACAGGGGTTACAGATACAATCCATGTTGATACAGAGACAAATGAACGGACTATGCTTCTTGCCACCTTGGAGGAGCCGAACATCTCCTCTCCCCCATCTTGCCTTGAGAGGTCTACAGATGTTTTTACCACGTTGTACGCTTTCTTTGAGGTTGCCAAGGAGATAACCATAACAATACCCGCTCCAACAAGGAACACTATAGGTGTTTTTGCCGAACCATTGAGAGAACCCATGAGCATTGAGTTTGGATCTGTTGCTCCCGATGCTATATAATCCTGATAAGATGACAATCCTGCCAACGGCACACCAATAAAGTTTACAAGGTCGTTGCCGGCAAATGCCATTGCAAGAGAGAATGTTCCAAGCAACACTATAACTTTAAAGACATTGACCTTGCACCAGTGGAGAATCTGCATGAAGACCGTAAAGAAGAGCAGACACCCACACACTATCATTGCCGTGTTGTTGTGAATCCACTCTTTGTATTCCGGAGTCATGAATGAAAGATCCTTAACACCTTTTATCAGGAGGAAGTAGATAATGGCTGTTGTGGCTACACCGCCAAAGATGCCTATCTTCCATTTGAGTTTGCTGTTGTAATTAAAAGTAAAGATAAGTCTTGCTATATATTGTACCAAAGAGCCAAAAAAGAAAGCTATGGCTACAGACATAAAGATGGCCAGTATAACAGATAAGGCTTTCTCTGTATTTAAAAGATCCAAGAAAGTAAGTTCTCCGCCGCTCGCATTCATTTTAAAGATTGCCAAAGCAAAGGTTGCTCCAAGAAGTTCAAATACCATTGAAACTGTTGTGGATGTTGGCATCCCAAGCGAATTGAAGATGTCTAACAGAATAATGTCTGTAATCATAACGGCCAGGAAGATACACATCAGCTCATTAAGGTAGAACTGTTCAGGTCTGAATATGCCGTGACGGGCTATATCCATCATGCCGTTACTCATGGTTGCTCCCATAAAAACGCCAACAGCGGCTACCGCTATAATTGTCTTAAAAGAGGCTGCTTTTGCACCTATTGCAGAATTGAGGAAATTTACGGCATCATTGCTCACTCCAACCACTAAATCAAAAACTGCCAGGATAAACAGGAAAATAACTATTCCCAAAAGAAAAAAATCCATATAAATCTGTTTTTCGTCTAATTTTTCGGATACAAAAAAAGGAAGTTTTTACTACATTTTGTTTACAAATATGTTAATCTTTTATTACAAGATTTTACTTAATTGACATCAGCCCTTAACAATTGTTACAAACATCAATCATATAGTGTAACCAGGTGTATTTTTTTGCAACAAAAGTCCAAACTGCAAGGTTATCTACGGCATTTTTACGAGGTTATCCGATAAAAAAATGAGCAGTTCTCCATATCTTTGCAGAAAATATGTGTCGCTTACGGAAAATTTCTTTCAAGAGGAGATTTACAGATGATGAATGCAGAGAAAATTGAGCAGAAATTAGGGTTTTACAAGATTCGGGAACAGATTGTAAACAGTTGCAGCACCAATTACGCCAAACAGAGGGCAGCCGAGGAGAAGGTGTCTTGCAAGAGGGAGACAATAGATAAAAGGCTTCGTCTCACAGATGAGATGAGAGTAATATCAATCTTTGAGCAGTCTTTCCCGAGAAACGGATATGTAGACACAATTCATTTTCTAAAGCTGTTGGAGACCCCAAGCGCAGTCATATCTCTAAATGACATGATAAGCCTAAAACAGTTTTTGGCAACGTTAAAGGAGCTTACACTGTTCTTTAGAGAGGACAAGCTGAACATCGGCAAGTCTGCAAAGTACCCTAACCTGTTCAGATTGGCTGCCCCGGTAATATATCCGCCGGAGATTCTCTACAGGATAGATGAGATTGTAGACCGGCACGGAGAGGTAAAGGATACGGCATCGCCCCAACTGCAGGAGATTAGGCGCAATATCAGGGAGAAGGAGAACTCTGTATCTAAAAGGGTTCAGGCAGTTCTAAAAAGGGCAAAGGAGGAGGGGATTGTAGACCTTGAAGCAAAAATCTCCGTAAGGGAGGGGAAGATACTTATTCCTGTTGATGCAGGGGCAAAGAGACGCCTGTCCGGATATGTGTATGACGAAAGTGCTACAGGAAAGACCGTGTACATAGAGCCGGCAGAGGTGGTAGAGCTGAACAACGAGGTTAGAGAGTTATATTTTGCACAGCAGCGAGAGATTGTGCGTATTCTTACAGAGTTTTCAGATTTTATTCGTCCGTTCATACCAGACCTACTTATGGGGGCAGAGTTTGTTGGGGAGATAGATTTCCTGTTGGCCAAGGCTAAAGTTGCCCTGAACATGGAGGCAGGCATGCCCATCATCTCTGATGAGAAAGAGCTGAAACTTATAAGAGCAAGGCATCCGCTGTTGGAGTCTGCTTTAAAGAAGGAGGGCAAACCGATTGTACCCCTTACACTTACGCTAACCCCCTCTAAACATATACTAATAATATCGGGACCCAATGCAGGTGGAAAATCTGTATGTCTCAAAACTACCGGGCTATTGCAGTATATGTTTCAGTGGGGGATGCTTGTTCCGGCAGCAGAGACAAGTGAACTACGAATCTTCAAAGAGATGTTCATTGATATAGGAGATGAGCAATCTCTTGAAAATGACCTTAGTACATATAGTTCTCACCTTACAAACATGAAAGAGATGCTTCTGCATGCAGACAAAGACTCTCTTGTGCTTATAGATGAGTTTGGTTCAGGTACAGAGCCAACGGCCGGAGGGGCAATTGCAGAGGCTATTCTGCGCGAGATAGATAGCAAAGGGGTTTTTGGCGTTATAACAACCCACTATACCAATCTGAAGTACTATGGGCAAAATATTACGCATGGAGAGCGTAACGGAGCAATAAACGGAGCCATGTTGTTTGATGTTGGCAAGATTATGCCACTGTTCAACCTTGAGATAGGGCTTCCCGGCAACTCCTTCGCTTTTGAACTGGCAAGAAAGATTGGGCTTCCCGATAAAATAATAAAGCAGGCGCAGGAGGTTGCAGGCAACGGGTTTGTAGATCTTGAACGTCAGCTGAGGAAAATTTCGAGAAACAGGCGTGCATTGGATGAAAAGCTGCAGCGGATAAAGATTACAGACAAGACATTGGAGGGGGTTACAGAGAGGTATCAGAAAGAACTTGTTGAGATACAGAAAAGCAAAAAGGCAATAATAGATGAAGCCAAAAGGGAGGCGCAGGAACTTATATCAGAGGCAAACAAGCGGATTGAACGAACTATTAGGGAGATAAAAGAGGCACAGGCGGAGAGGGAGCAGACAATTAGGATTAGAAAGAGCCTTGGAGAGTTTAAGGAATCTATAAATGAGCTGTCTGCAACAGAATCTGATAAAAAGATTGAGGCTATGATGAACAAGCTCATTGAGCGCAAGAAACGGAAGGAGGAGCGTAAGGCAAAGAGAGAAAACGGCAAGCTACAATCTGCAGAGGCTGACAACAACAATACTGAGAACAGAGCAGCAAATACAGATAACAAGAAGGGAGAATTTGAGATTGGAGACAAGGTGCGTATTAAGGATAACGGCATGGTTGGAGAGGTTCTTACCGTTGGAAAAAACTGGATAAATGTAGCGGTAGGGAGCATTATAAGCAGGGTGAGCAGCAGCGGAGCAGAGCTTATATCAAACAACGAGTTTACAGGCAAACTTAGGGCGGCCGGAAAGGTTAGTTTAAAGAGCAGCAGCATTATAAGCGACTCTATAAACGAACGCAAGCTAAATTTCAAGCCACAAATAGATATACGCGGACAACATTTAGACGAAGCTATAGATTCTGCCACAAGGTTTATAGATGATGCCCTTATGGTTGGCTCTTCTGAAGTAAAGATTCTTCATGGCAAAGGAAATGGTATATTAAAAGAAGAGGTGCGCAAGTTTCTGCTTACCATACCGGGAGTAGTCTCCTGCAGGGATGAGGATATAAGATACGGCGGCAGTGGAATTACTGTTGTAACCCTTGAGTAGATTTGTTAATTTTGCAGGCAGTTCATCTGCTGCATGCAGATTTTACCAAAAATAATTATTATGAAACAATTAGCTATTATTATATCTCTGTCCGGTCTGCTTTGCTCATGCTCCGGCAACGGTGCCGTAAAAGAGGCTGCCGAATCGTTTATAACATCTTATCTCTCTACCGATTACGCCAAGGCTTCTGAATACTGCACAAAAGAGTACGGCAAGATGCTCAATGAAGCCGCCCAACAGTTTGTCACCCTGCCCAATGCCATCTCTTCTGCTATAAAGGAGAGAGCTTCTAAACTCACCATTAACATAGAGGAGCCTAACAAAGTTGGCAAATCAGACACCATAAGCGTATCATACTCCATTACTGGAGAGAGCTTCCCGATAGATGGCTCCCTGCTTTTTGTAATGGAGGATGATAGCTGGAAAATCTGTGGGCTTGGCAAAAAATAAGAAGGGATAACCTTAGTTTATTGCCTTAACTTCCAATCTCTCCCCGGCATCCTTAACCACGCTCTCTTTCCAATGCTCCGAATATCCCGGCCAGCCTGGTGATACAGGGATTCCTTTGCCATATTTGTCATACATAAAGCTGCCGTCCTGGTTCTGTTTCTTAACATTACCGTCCATATACTTTACCAAGAGGTATGTATCAAGCTCCTGCCATTTTCTGAACATCCTGTCTGCAATCATCTCAGACCACTCCGTAAGATATTCCTTTACTTTATCAGGATTCTCTTTGTATATACGCAGAGCCTCTTTATCTATAGTGTTCACTATCTGTTGCGCTCCGCTCTCATGGTCATTGGCGGCAGCCTGAACCTCAGGAGCAATTATGTTATAACGGAGATATGCAAACTGTGCTACTCTGTTAAAGAGCCAAAAAGCAGAGGTCGGAGAGTAGGTCAACATATCTCCATTACCCTCTCTAAAGCATAGAGGCACCCTTACAGCCGATGTATAGACAGGGGTAAGGCAAGATGTAGCGGCATCGTCAACTCCAAACCAGATGATCCCGCCTATTGCATCGGGAAGCCAGTTTCTTGCCTGTCCCAACATCCAGAAACCTGTCTGCTGTGTTGCAATGGCTCTCTCGTTCATATATGTCTTGTCCCCTACTTTAAAGGTCATTGGACGCCATCTGTATGGTAGTTCAAATCCTCCGGCTCCTATATCCTTGCGCATATCGAGAGGGGTATCCTCGTAGTGGTCTCTCATGACATCTGCTACCTGCTTTAGGGTAAGTTTCTCTGCCGGTTTAATGTACAGTGGCATCTTGTTGGCAGGATTGGCTCCGCTTGCAAAATCAAAGTAATCCATTGCCGGCTTCTCTCCAATCATACCTTTGCCAAGGATGTTAAATGCGCTCCATACTCTTGCTTCACAGCCTCTTAGTGCGCTGTAATCTGCAGGTGCATAAGCATCGCAGAAACTGAACTCCTCATCTGTGCCTGTAAAGTAGCCAGCCTCTCTTGCAAAGTTTATTGTGTTCTTCTCGTACAGGCAGTTATCGGGATCATTCAGAGGGAAGTTTGTTATTCTGCTCTGGTTGGCATGTGCGCTTATGTAGCCGTTTGGGATTCTTATTGCAACCCAGTTTGCCCCTTTGTTTATGTTAACCCCCTTTTTATTGAGCTTTGTTCCTCTACCTATAATCTCCATAATCCAGACTTCATCCTTGTCTGCTATAGAGAAGGTCTCTCCTCCCGATGCATAACCGTAGGTTGCCATTAGGTCTGCTATTACATTAATTGCCTCTCTCGCTGTCTTTGCCCGTTGCAGGGTAATGTAGATGAGTGAGCCATAATCCATTATGCCTGTTGTGTCTACAAGTTCCCCACGCCCTCCAAATGTTGTTTCTGTAATGATAAGCTGGTGTTCGTTCATATTACCCATTGTTGAATAGGTTCTCTCTATCTGTGGAATCTCTCCCATGTATCTGCCGGAATCCCACTCCCAGACCTTCAGCATAGAACCTTTTGGCCAAATACCTCCCGGAACATGATAGAGCGCACCGTAAAGTTGGTGTGAATCTGCAGAGTAGGTTACCATAATAGAACCGTCTTTAGATGCTCCTTTGGTAACAAGCACGTTTGAACATGCCCATGAGCTTACCCAAGCTGACATTAGCAGCGTAAGCACAAAAATCGTCTTTGAAATAATTCTCATATTAAATATATTTTTTCTATTTTAGCGGAAACATACAAATATAGGAAAAATGACTGTAAGACAAAACCACTCAAAAACGATTTATCTTTTTGCATTGGCTCTTTTGGCTGTTGTGCTCTTTCCCAAACAATCCTATGCTCAGGAGCAGCAGAAGGAGAAAACTCCTGAGGAGATGGCATCTCTTGAGGCCGAAAGATTGGAGAAAGAGCTAAAGCTCAACCCAACGCAGGTGTTTTATGTAGACTCTGTCCTACAATACAATTACTCAAGACTAAAGGAGGATATGGAAAAGCTGCAACAGAGAGGTATGCAGGATCCTAAATCCTATACTACGGTTAGAGACCGTTGGATAGATACTACATTAGCAGCATTCAAGAAAATCATGAACGACCAGCAGTATATCTCCTACCTTAAATCCATTGGCAAAGGCAAGGAGTACAAGAAAGGCAAAGACGGCAACTACTACTTGAAGAACGACAAAAAGAAAAGATAACAAGCTTTAAGCTTGAACAAAATGGGATATCCTGCATTTTCTAAAATCTTGGCAAAGTTGTTAACAGTTGTAATATGATACTTAGGCATTTTTAAAATCAAGTTCATTCCACATTATTGAAAGCTACAGAAATCTGTTACTATAAAATTAGTTTTTTCTAAAAAGTTGTCATATCCTAAAATTAGCATCTTTGGTTTATTGTGCTATGAATCTGTAGACAATCTCGCCAACCTGCTTCTCCGGAGCGGTGGCACTGGCCGTGAAACGACTCTTCCTTGCAGCTTGCAAAGCATACTCTCTTATAGAGGAATCAGCAGTTGAAACAGACTCAACTATCTGTGCAGATATTACATACCCTTTTCTGTTTACAACTATCCTAACAGTAACATCCCCTCCTCCCATTGCCTTGTATGCAGGAACAGGGAGGTAGGATTTCTTTCTGCCGTCTAATTTATACGACAATACAGACGGACCTTTGTATGTTTCGGATTTTATCTCACTGCCGCTACTGTTAGAGGGCAAATCGTCTGTTCCCTGTTGGGCAAGTGCCTCCTTTCTTGAGGCTTCTAATTTCCGCTGTAACTCCTTTGCTTCGTTATATACCTGATTAGGATTTTTAAAACGGTCATCCTTAAGTTGTTTGCCGCTTGTACTTCTGTCTACGGCAACATTTCTATAAGTCTCCGATACCGGTCTTCTGCCGCTAAGAATATCATCTATCTCCTGTGCTACAGATTCTTTCATCTCCTGTTCTCTTATCTGCTGCTCTATCTGATTCTGCTTGCTGAAATCGAGCATAAAGGCGTTCCCGTCTGACACAACTGCATTAATGGAATAAAGCAGAAAAACTATAAGCACAACAAGGTGGAAAATAATGGTGCACATAAGCCCAACCCTCTTCCCCTTGTTCTCCTCATTAAGTCGCTCCTCTTTCATTCCAAACTCTCTATTTTATATTCTTACCCTCTGATTTCATCTGCAAAGCCTTCTCAATGGTAGCCTTCAATATATCTATCGCCACCTTGTTATGGCCACCCTGAGGCACAATTATATCTGCATATCTTTTGCTTGGCTCTATAAATTGCAGGTGCATTGGTTTAACCGTCTGCTCATAGCGAGTAAGGACCTGCTCTATGTTCTTACCCCTCTCAACCGTATCTCTCTGGATAACTCTGGCAAGTCTGTCATCTGCATCTGCATCTACAAACACCATAATATCCATAAGTTTTCTCAATTTAGCATTGGTAAAGATAAGAATCCCCTCTACAATTATAATGTGTGCAGGTTTTACACACACGGTCTCGGTTGTAGAGCGGGAACAGGTTATATAGGAATAGACGGGTTGCTCTATAACCTTGCCATTCTTAAGGTCTTTTATCTGCTGAATCAGCAGCTCAAAATCTATTGAATCGGGATGGTCAAAATTCTGTACCGCCTTCTCCTCAGGTGTAAGATGACTGTTGTCTTTGTAGTAGGAATCTTGAGGTATTACTACTACATCCTCCTCCTTGTTTAAAAGCGTTGTAAGTTTCTTTACAACCGTGGTCTTTCCCGATCCGGTACCACCCGCTATTCCAATTATCAACATAGCTCTCCAGGGTCTAAAAATCTGCAGATTTTGGTGTTCTTGGGAATGGAATTACATCTCTGATATTGGCCATACCTGTAACAAACAGCAACAATCTCTCAAAGCCAAGTCCAAAGCCGCTATGAGGGGCGCTGCCAAATCTTCTGGTATCTATGTACCACCACAGGTTCTTGGTATCCATATCAAGCTCCGCTATCCTCTTCTCCAATTTTTCCAAGCTCTCCTCTCTCTGTGAACCTCCTATAATCTCTCCTATCTTAGGGAAGAGCACATCCATTGCCCTAACGGTCTTCCCATCTTCGTTCTGTTTCATATAGAAAGCCTTAATATCTTTAGGGTAATCTGTAAGGATAACCGGTTTCTTAAAGTGCTTCTCTACAAGATACCTCTCATGCTCGCTCTGTAAATCCACACCCCAATCAACAGGGTACTCAAACTTTACACCGCTCTCCTTTAGAATCTTAACCCCCTCTGTATAAGACAAACGCACAAAACTTGTACTTACAACCCCTTTCAGTCTCTCTATAAGCTCGTTGTCGTACATATTGTTAAGGAACTGTAGATCATCTGCGCAGTTATCCAAGGCATATTGCACCAAACTCTTTATAAAGTCCTCTGCAAGATCCATATTATCCTCAATCTCATAAAAAGCCATCTCCGGCTCTATCATCCAGAACTCCGCCAGGTGCCTTGGGGTGTTTGAGTTCTCCGCTCTAAATGTAGGTCCAAAGGTATAAATCTGCCCAAGTGCCATTGCTCCAAGCTCCCCCTCCAATTGTCCGCTAACCGTTAAAGAGGTCTGACGTCCAAAGAAATCCTGCGTATAATCTATTTTACCCTCCTCTGTCTTAGGGAGATTGTTCATATCTAATGTCGTTACCTGAAACATTGCTCCAGCCCCCTCGCAGTCCGATGCTGTAATGAGCGGTGTATGCAGATAATAGAATCCTTTGTCGTTAAAATATTTATGAATGGCAAAGGCCATTGCATGCCTTATTCTAAGGACTGCCCCAAAAGTATTTGTCCTTGGCCTAAGATGGGCAATCTCTCTAAGAAACTCTACGGTATGCCCCTTTTTCTGCAACGGATAGCTGTTTGGGTCTGCCGTACCATAAAGCTCAATCTCTTTAGCCTGTATCTCTACACTCTGCCCTTTGCCCATAGATTGTACCAAATTACCTTTAACGGCAATACATGCACCGGTTGTGATATCCTTCATTATATTCTCCGGAATTACATTGGCGTCACATACTATCTGTATATTATTAACTGTTGAGCCATCGTTCAAAGCAATAAATGAGACATTCTTGTTTCCACGTTTGGTCCTTACCCAGCCCTTGGCAACAACCTCTTTTCCCGGTTCCTGTGCCAGTAGATGTACTATTCTTTCTCTCGTAACCATCATTAAACTGTTTATACCTGCATAAAGAGCAGAATTAATATCTATAAATAACTATTCTAGCAAAACTATTATAAACGCTGCACCTCAGCATAACTTGCAAACAAGTTTGCAGTTCTGCGTTCGGTTTGCAGTTTATTTTAGTGACCTATTATAAACGCTGCACCTCAGCATAACTTGCAAACAAGTTTGCAGTTCTGCGTTCGGTTTGCAGTTTATTTTACATACTTGGTAAGTTGCGAAGCCCATATAGCGTATCCCTCCTTTGTAAGGTGCAACCCGTCTTTTGTTATCTGCGGATTAAGATTATCTGTACCGTTCTCTAAGAAATGAGGATAAAGATTTACAAACTGTACCTTCTCCTCCTTGGTCATCTTCTCTATTAGGGCATTCACCTTGGCAACCTCTGCAGTCTTGCCGTTAAGACTTTTATATGCATTGAAACTTTCGTTTATAGGGAGCAGACTTTCTACATAGATTTTTGTCTTTGGAGAGGCATCTTTAACAGCTTTTACTATCCTCTCCAATCTGCTGCAAATCTCACTGCCTGTTACACCCCCTGCAAGATCGTTTATACCACCCATTATAAACAGTTTGGCAGGTTTGCCAACCAATATCTCATCTAATCTCTCGTAGAAATGTTTTGTGCTCTCCCCTACAATACCCCTGTTAACCAATCTTCCCCCTTTTGCGGCAAGATTTTCCGCTGCTTTTGGAAAATATTTGGCAATATCCCTTGCACCGTATGTTATGCTGTTGCCCAAAAAGACTATATCCTTAGAACAGATTGGTTTCTCCTTTTTAAACTCGGCCATTCTTGAATAGTACCACTCTACTTTGTTTGCAAACGGTATTCCCATTACCTTACAGATTCTTTTTGGGATATCTGTATTATTCATTCTGCCTGCAAAATTCTCGGCTCCCACACCAATGGCAAAAACAGGGACAGCCCCACCTGTATGACTTGTAGTTGTCCAGCCTATTCTGGTTACTACAGAAAGGGAATCATTTGTAATTCCGCTCATATAGTTTTCCACTGTTCTCCCGCTATCTTTATCAGAGAGTGCTGTTTCGCTTGTCTTCTCTCCGTTTATCTTTGCCAGATGTGCCTCTCTACCCTTTAAGACAGGGGTCAAATCAAAGAAATAGCCTTTGGTTTTTCCTAATGTTACTCCACCTGTCTCATGATCTGCTGTTACCACTATGAGGGTTTCATCGGGGTGTTTAAGATAAAACTCGTATGCTACCTTAATGGCTTCATCAAAATCTATGGTTTCAAATATGGTTCCCGGTATATCGTGAGCGTGCGCTGCCCAATCTATCTGTCCCCCCTCTGCCATGATAAAGAATCCTTTGTCATTATCCAAAAACTCTATTGCAGATGACACTACTTGTGGCAGTGTAAGCGCGTTGTTGTCTCGCTCCCAGTTTGTCTTCAGAATCTCATTGGCCCTCTCTTTCTCCTGAAACAGAATCATCTTATCTGCCCCCTCTTTCTTTGATTTGTAGTCATTGAGGCCGTAAGAGACAACATAGCCGTTGTCTGCAATGGATTGGTAGATTGAATTGTCTTTGTTGCGCTCATCTTTTGCCCCCTCGAATCCACCGCCGCCAAAGAACTCAAAGCCGGTTAAAGGCAACTCTCTTGCTATTGAATAGTAGTCGCTCCTCTTTGGTGAGTGCCCGTAAAAAGCTCCCGGTGTTGCATGGTCTATAGTTACAGAGGTCATGATACCTACCTTATAACCTGCCCTGTGTATCTTATACGAGATGCTCTCCAATGCAATGGTATCGGGATTCATGCCCAGCACATGGTTCTTTGTCTTAAACCCTGTTGAAAGAGCTGTACCTGCTGCAGATGAGCATGTTATTATGTTGCTTGCAGAATAGGTTGTAGCCATACCCATAACAGGGAATTGGGTAAAACCTAACGGAATGCTGCCGGGCAGTTGCCCCTTTTCTGTGGCTAAATAAGCCTCTGTAAGAGCTATATGCGAAAAGCCCATTCCATCTCCTATAAAGAGAAATACATACTTGGCCTTTTTACTGTTATCTGCACCGTTACCTGCCGCATTAGCATTAACCGGTACCAAAAAGATAGACAAACACAACAGCCCTGCCATAGCAGATACTGCGGCTTTTTTGAGAAAATAAAATCTATTCATATTAGTATATATCTATTGCCCAATTTGAGAGTTCAAAGATACAATATTTTGCAACGTTCTAAAAAAAGCGGCCCGATTTTCATCCGAGCCGCTTTCATTTATGCAATCATCAAAGATTATTCAGCACCAAGTCTTGCAACTGTTCTGGCAGAGTACATAATCTTAAGAGCCGAACAACGTCTAAGCTCTTGTTTGATATCTGATATAATACCCATTCTTACGTTTTCGTCTGCCTTGATTGAGACTGTCATGAACTGACGGTCTGCCTCGCTCAAAGTTTCACGTTCAGATGCAACAAAGTCTCTGATGTCGTCTACTGTCTTAAATGAATCATTAAGCTGGATTCTGGAATCTGTACCAAACTCAGCCTGCTTGTATTTGACAGGTGTACCAACATTGATGTAAGCAGAAAGGTCTTTCCTTTCCAGTTTAGCTGTCTCTGTAGCCTCAGGGAGTTTTACAGTTACTAACTTTTCGGTATCCCTCATAGAGGTAGATACCATAAAGAAGAACAACAGCATGAAAATTATATCGGGAAGTGAGGCAG
Organism: Acutalibacteraceae bacterium; assembly: GCA_963636615.1. Taxonomy (GTDB): domain Bacteria; phylum Bacteroidota; class Bacteroidia; order Bacteroidales; family UBA932; genus Egerieousia. Next base: position 14,548 of record CAVHKR010000014.1, read on the forward strand.
TACTGATTGCCTGCAATTCTTTATTACCGCTTCTTTTAAATGTAGCCATTTTTATTCTCCTTTATTATTTTTTCTTACTTACATCTTTAGGCTCGGCTTCCGAAATGTTCTGTGGTATAGCTGTTCTTACCGCTTTCTGCTGCTCCTCTGTGAGTTTGTTGTATTTCTTGCCAAACTGAATCTCAGAGAAGTTATCACGGATTTCGTTAAAAGCTCTTACAAGTTCATTCTGTACGGCAATATACTTGCTGTAACTTGTTCCACGGTCATTCTGAAGAGAAACCACGCCTTTAGATACAGGATATTCACCAATACCCTCAATCTGTGTCATCTCCTTCTCAGGACGATTAGGATCGTTTGTAGGGTTTGTAATGAATTCAACTATTTTATCTTTAAGCTCGGAAATATCTGCAGGGGCACTACCAACAAAGATTCTATCACTCTGGTTAATTCTAACTATGACGATATTTCTCTTGTTAATCTTTTGGTCTTCCACCTTCTGATTCTCGTCTGGCATAGGAGGCAGACGGCGTGAAATACCCTTGTCTACATCCATAGTTGTTGTAACCAGGAAGAAGATCAACAAAAGGAACGCAATGTCGGCGGTTGAACCCGCATTTACTTCCGGGGTTTTTCTTGAAGCCATACTCTACTATTTTTTAAATGCATTAACTAAAGCACCACCTATAATTGACAATATTGCAACAACTGTCAAGATACAGGTTAAAATCAATCCGGCGTCGGTCAGCTTCATTGTGCCAGCATCTGCAAGCTCTGCTACACGCTCTGGGATAGCATCGGAAGCAAATACGTAAGAGATAACGCACAATACAGCCATAACGCCAACATATATCAATGTCTTCTTTCCACCCTTCCCAGATGAGAAAAACAATGGAAGAATAACTGTTGCTGCAATTGCTACAACTAAAAGTATAATTGACCAATTCAGCATCAACGGAACTGTTGTCTCAGCCTGTGCCTCCTCTCCCATAGCAAAGAACACTACGGTGATGATAGCAGTGATGAGCATTAACAGTGCCAATAAATATTTTAGTATTTTAGACATATCTGGAATTATTTTTTATATTTTACTAACAAGTCGATTAATGAGATAGAAGCCTCCTCCATTGAAACAACGATTGAGTCGATCCTAGAGATGATGTAGTTAAAGAACATCTGAAGGATAATAGCAACTATCAAACCACCGATTGTAGTAATCAACGCTACCTTAATACCACCTGCAACAACTGTTGGAGAGATATCACCTGCAGCCTGGATTGCATCGAATGCACCAACCATACCGATAACTGTTCCCAAGAATCCCAACATAGGGGCAATAGCAATGAACAACTGAATCCAAGAAATACCGTTCTCAAGCTGGCTCATCTGAACTGAACCGTAAGAAACAACTGATTTCTCAACAACCTCCATACCCTCATTCATACGGCTAAGACCTTGATAGAAGATAGAAGCAACAGGACCTCTTGTGTTTCTGCAGATCTCTTTAGCTGCCTCAACACCACCGTTCTTAAGAGCATCCTCTATTTTAACAAGAAGTTTCTGAGTATTGGTAGTTGAAAGAGAAAGATAGATAATTCTCTCAATTGCAACAGCAAGACCCAAGATAAGACAGATAAGGATTGATGCCATGAAACCTGCACCACCCTCAATGAACTTCTCTTTCAATTGCTGATAAACAGGTGTGTCTGACTGACCGCTCAATAGCTCCTGAGCCGACATTTCCTGACCAAATGCGTAAGTAGCAGTTAGAGCAACAAGGCCAAACACTGCTAGAAACATACAAAATTTTTTCATAAAATTTTTGAATGATTAAAAATATTAAACAATGTATTTTAATTAGTAAATAGTTTGCCGATCAAAAGC